>JAZQFL010000023.1:0-3194 GCA_045539485.1 Eubacteriales bacterium | reverse complement strand
GTATCTATCTTCTTTTGCAGTATGTATTGCTTGGGAGTTATGTTGAATTCGTCGGAGAATAAGTGGATTATGTATGATTTGGAGAGGAAGAACTTCTTTTCCACCTCCGCAAGGGTGATATCAAAATTGGGAGTTTCGTCTATCATGCTCTTTATCTGATAAGCAAGAGTAGAGGAAACACGGCGGCGTGCACGAAGGGTGCCGACCCTTACGATAACTTCCGTAAGAAGCACTGCAACGTCACCGAAAACATCGTCACGGTTATTTTCATCAATACCGTTAAGCGCATCGCCCATACGCTTAAAGAGGTCGTAAACATCGATATGCTCGATTATTACAGGCTCGTTAAAGTAATAAGCGGCAAGCACAGAGGATGTAAGTCTTCCTCGTGCGTTTATCCATATCTTTGTGTAGGGCTCGTCCGGATCAGCCCAGTAACGGTGGCTGTGGCCCCTGTCAAGGTAGTAAAAATCTCCCGCCTCAACGGTGTATATCTCGCCCTCGCATTCTATGTAGCCTTTGCCGCTTATAACGTATTCGAAAACAGATACGTTATTGAGGCTGAAGCGCGTACGGTTGCGCTCTATACGGTAATTTTCATTAGGCGAGGTTATTCCTGCCAGATCGATATCAAAGGATCTTGAAGGGTCAAACTTTCCCGAAGAAACGTAAAACAGCTTTTCATAGCCGCGGCTAATCATCAATTCCACCCCATTATATTACAATAATTTGATAACGGAACACATTCTAGTTCAAATTATATGTAAAGTCAATTCCTTTTTTGCAACTGTTTTCTCAAAAAATCAACATTTATTTCAATGGGGTTGAAATCTGAACCTTTACTTCTCAATATCTCACTTTTTACTGCAAGGATCTCGGGGTGTACATCAAGCTCGGATGCCGCACGGGCAATATCGGGGCAGGTCTTCACGGCATCATAGAGCGCCTCATCGGAAACAAGAAGCTCTGCCGCAAACACGTTTGCCTCATATTCAAGCCGTCCGCCGCCCGAAAACAGAGTGCTGTCCGCAAGCGCGGATGTGTGCGCAATGCTTTTGTGCAGAAAGTGATGCCCAAGTTCGTGCGCGCAAACCAGGCGTGCCTCTGTACTGCCAAGCGACTCGGAAAGTGCAATAAAGCTTACCCCGTCAAGCACCGTGTACATTCCGTTAAGCGAACCGAGGTCATAAAAGCATACCCTGACCCCATCAGCATCCGCAATGGAAAACGGATCGCGCGAACAAAATGCCTCTGCGGCATCACGAGCCGTTTTTGCAATGGCAAGTATATCAGCCATTTTCAGCCGTCCTTCTGAGGCTCAAAGCATCGATACCCATATCGCCGAGCATTTTATACATTTTTCTTATAGGCAGACCTATTACGTTAAAGTGACAGCCCTCAATGCCGTCTATCCACAGAGAACAGATCCCCTGCACTGCGTAGCTGCCCGCCTTGTCCATAGGCTCACCCGTTTCTACGTAGGCATCGATCTCCGCGTCGCTCATAGCGCCGAAATGCACGGTGGTGCATTCACTGCCGCTCACCGTTCCGTCCGCTCTTACAAGCGCAACACCGCTGTACACCTCATGCGTGGTTCCCGCAAGCATTTTAAGCATACGCGCGGCATCGGCTCTGTCCTTCGGTTTTCCCAGTATCTCGCCGTTTGCGTAAACAACGGTATCTGCACCGAGAATGAGAGCATTTTTTCGCTCATCCGCAGAAAGAAGCTCCATTGCCGCCTCTGCTTTTCTTGAAGCAAGCTCGCTCACAAGGCGCGCGGGGTCGGTCTCCGTACTGTTTTCATCGGCATTGGGCAGAAGCAAACGGTAAGAAAAACCGAGCATATCAAGAAGCTCGCGTCTGCGCGGAGAAGCGGATGCAAGATAAAGCTCGTACTTCATTTTCCCGCCTTCGCCTTCCAGTACATATCGGTAACGGCATACATTACCTTGTCTCTATCCTCTTCGCTTAACTGTCCGCCCGCAAAAAGACCGTTAAGCTTTGCAACAAGCTTGCGCATCTCTTTTGCGGCATTGTCGCTTCCCTCGCCCTCGTTTATCTCCTCGGGCACGCAATCCGTGTCGGTAATTAGCTCCTCCATATTAACGTTGAATACGGATGCAAGGCGCATATAGAGCTCTGTTTGCTTAGGGCAGCATTTGCCCATTTCGTAATTTATAAGAGTGCGCGACGTAACGCCGATGATATCCGCAAGCTCCTGCTGGGTATATCCCTTTCTTTTGCGGAGCATTCTCAGCTTTTCGGCAAAGGTCATGATGTCTCTCCTTATATGTAATATACGCTGTTAATATACACTGTAATTTTAACACCTGCACCGAGACGTGTCAACCGAATTTCCGATTTTTTATGAAATATTTTTCATTTTTCGTGCTGCTATTGCGTTTTTGGTACCGATGTGCTAAAATAGGGTATAATGTTTTAAGGAGCGACTATGAATTATTCGTTTGCCGGACTTACCGTAGATATGGAGCCGATGCTTGATATGCTCCGCTCCCGTTCAAAAAAATACCTCACGGACAGTGATCTGCCCGCCGATATAAAAATAAGGATGCCCGAAAAGGTTTTTTCGGATTTTTGCATTGAAAACCCGAATCTTACCCCTGAGGAATGCGAATACCTGCTTATGGGTTCTGCCTTTTACCACCATCTTGTGGACCACGACGGAATAATGCTGCACGCAAGCGCCGTTGCTTATAAGGGTGAAGCGTACCTTTTTTCCGCCGACAGCGGAACGGGCAAATCCACCCACACCTCGCTTTGGCTGAAGGAGTATGGCGATGATGCCGTGATAATAAACGACGATAAACCTGCACTGCGTATTATAGACGGAAAAATAATGTGCTGCGGCACACCGTTTTCCGGCAAGCACGATATAAGCGAAAACCGTCTTTACCCCGCAAAGGGCATTGCCTTTATTGAGCGCGGTGAAAACAATTCCATCTCCCGCATTCCGCCCTATGAATCCCTTCCCCTTATAATGCAGCAAACAGTGCGCAGCTTTTCCGAAAAGCGCGGCGAGCGTTTTCTATCCCTGCTTTCCGATATTCTCACCCGCGTGCCCGTTTACCGCCTTAGGTGCAATATGGATCCCGAGGCGGCGCACGTGTCCCTTGAGGGTATGAACAAATAGGGGATAGGAAAAACGCCCGGAACAGGCAAATATCCCATAAAAC
>JAZQFL010000022.1:0-4361 GCA_045539485.1 Eubacteriales bacterium | reverse complement strand
CGCTGTATCAATATGCTGGAGCGTCCTACCGAGGGTAAGGTACTTATCGACGGCGTTGATATGGGCGCACTGTCCGAAAAGGACCTCAGAAGCGTGCGCAGAAACGTTACAATGATATTCCAGGGCTTCAACCTGCTTATGCAGCGCACCTGCCTTAAGAATATTATGTTCCCGCTGGAGCTTGCGGGCGTAAAAAAAACAGAAGCAAAAAAGCGTGCGCTTGAATTGCTGGAAACTGTCGGTCTGCCCGATAAGGCAGAGGCATATCCCGCTCAGCTCTCGGGCGGTCAGCAGCAGAGAATAGCCATTGCCCGTGCGCTAGCAACAGACCCGAAGGTCCTTTTGTGCGACGAGGCAACAAGCGCTCTCGACCCCAAGACCACGCACTCCATTTTGGAGCTGATACGTGATATCAACCGCAAAATGGGCATTACCGTTATCATCATCACGCACCAGATGAGCGTTGTTGAGGAGGTATGCAACCACGTTGCGATACTCGATAACGGTGTGGTGGTTGAGGAAGGCGACGTTGCAACCGTCTTTTCCACCCCCAAGAGCAAGGCGGCAAAGCGCCTTGTGTTCCCCGACGGAGCTGATGCTATCATCGCGGCTCCGAAAAACGGAGAAAGGCTGCTTCGCGTGGTGTTCCACGGCTCCGAGGCGGCAAGCGCTCCGCTTATTACAAAAATGGCGCTTGATATCAATATTACCCCGAACATTCTTTCCGCGTCTACCCGTACGATAGGCGATAAGGTGTTCGGAAATATGCTTCTCGGTATTCCCGGAGGCAGTGACGGACTTGCCCGCGCCGTATATTACCTTGAAAGAGTGGGCGACGTTATAACCGAGGAGGTGACTGCAGATGTGGAATGATATTTTCTCATCCGAGGCACTTCGCGAGGCTTGGGAGATATTTATCTCCGAGTTCCCGATGGCGCTGTGGGAGACGTTTTACGTTACCGTGGTGTCCACGCTTCTTGCGGTTATAATCGGTATGCCTCTCGGCGTTTTGCTTGTAGCAGGCGAAAAAAACGGTGTCCTGCCCCTTCCTGCGTTCGTAATGCAGACGCTTGGTGTAATTATCAATCTTCTGCGCTCCATTCCGTTCCTTATTCTGATGATACTTGTTTTCCCCATATCCCGCCTTATCGTGGGAACAACGGTAGGTACGGTGGCGCTTATAGTGCCGCTTACCATTGCCGCATTCCCCTTTGTGGCGCGCCTTGTGGAAAGCAGTCTTCGCGAGCTTAACCCCAACATCATCGAGGCGGCACAGAGCATGGGCGCATCCCCGATGCAGATAATAATCAAGGTAATGATCCCCGAGTGTGTTCCCTCGCTTATCTCAAACGCAACTATCGCCGTTACCACCATTCTCGGTTATTCCGCAATGAGCGGTATCATCGGCGGCGGCGGACTCGGAAGCATCGCCATTAACTACGGCTATTACAGATATAAAACTCTTATAATGCTGATCGCCGTAATTCTGCTTATCCTGCTCGTTCAGCTGTTCCAGACTATCGGAACCAAGCTGACGGTGAAGTGTGATAAGAGATTAAAGAAATGAATCAAATGCCCTGTGAAAAGCTTCACAGGGCATTTGATTTATTTGCTTATATGTCGAATAGTGTGAGATTTTGAAAAAGTTCGTGCAATTTAGTGTTAAAAATTAAAGAAAAATAGTTGATTTTTACACGAATGTGTGTTATCTTATATACATAAAGGGATAAAGAGGTGCGATATGTACAGAAAGATAACAAAATACCTTGAAGAATGGAAGAACAGTCCTCACCGCAAGCCGCTTATATTGCAGGGCGCAAGACAGGTTGGAAAAACGTATTCTGTATTGGAGTTCGGACGTACGCATTATGAGAACGTTGCTTACTTTAACTTTGAAAGCGATCCTACCCTCAAAAACACCTTTGAAGAAAGCATAAGCCCCAATTATTTGATTCCGATACTTTCTCATATAGCGGGGCAGACGATAATAAAAGAAAAAACGCTCGTTGTTTTCGATGAGGTCCAGCTTTGCGAGAGGGCGCTTACCTCTCTTAAATATTTTTGCGAAGATGCTCCCGATTATCACGTTATAGTTGCCGGAAGCTTGCTTGGTGTAGCCGTTAACAGAGAAAGCTTTTCGTTTCCCGTTGGTAAAGTAGATATCAAGACAATGTATCCTATGGATATGGAAGAATTTTTCCTTGCTCTCGGAGAAGCGGATCTGGTTAAAGATATAAAATGGTGCTTTGAAAATGATACTTCCATGCCCGCCGCATTGCATGATGCGGCTATGGCATTGTACAGACTCTATCTTACGGTCGGCGGCATGCCCGAGTGCGTAATGCAGTATGCAAATACCCGCGATCATATTTTGGTCCGCCATATACAAAGCAACATTCTTGCAAGCTATCTGAACGATATGAGCAAATATAATAACCTGAACGAGATAAAGAAAACCCGTTTGGTATACGATAATATTACCGTTCAACTGTCAAAGAAAAACACGCGCTTTCAGTATAAGCTGATAAAAAAGGGAGGCAGGGCATCCGAATTTGAAAATGCGATAGAATGGCTGATACTGTCCGGAATAGTAGCTCAGGTATATAGGGTCGAGGATATTAAAAAGCCTTTGGAAAATTACCGTGATATCGATGCGTTTAAGGTTTATGTTTCGGATATGGGATTGCTCTGTGCAAAAAAAGACTTGCTTCCGAACGACGTTATCTATATGGTTGACGAACTAAATGATTTTAAGGGCGGAATGGCGGAGAATTACGTAAATACACAGCTCACCGCAAACGGACACGTATCGTATTATTGGGAATCGGAGCGCGGTTCCGAGGTTGATTTTATAATCCAAAGGAACGGCAAGCTTATTCCCATAGAAGTAAAATCTGCCGATAACACACGCGCAAAAAGCCTGAAGGTTTATATGGAGAAATACCGACCCGAATATGCAATCAAGCTGTCTGCAAGGAATTTCGGCTTTGAGGACGGAAAAAAGACGGTTCCGCTTTATGCGGCGTTTTGTATATAAATACCCGCGAAGATGGGAGAAAGAAAAATGATAAATCAGGGGACCAAAACTTTAGAAACGGAACGCCTTTTATTACGTCAGTTCAATAAAAATGATGCAGATGCGATGTTCAGAAATTGGGAAAGCGACCCTAAAGTAACAGAATATCTTCGCTGGCCTACTGCTGTCGATATAAGCGAAGCGGAGGCGGTTCTTTCCGATTGGATAAAAGGATATGAAAAGCCCGATTTTTATCAATGGGCCATTGTACTAAAGGAACTTGGAGAACCGATAGGGTCTATCAGCGTGGTAGGAAAAAACGAAAAGCTGAATATCGTTCATATAGGGTATTGCATTGGGAGTAAATGGTGGCATAGAGGAATCACAACGGAAGCCTTTGGCGCCATAATCCCGTTTTTCTTTGAAAAGGTGGGTGTGAACAGGATCGAATCTCAACACGATCCGAACAATCCCAACTCCGGCAGAGTAATGCAAAAATGCGGATTGAAGTACGAGGGGACCCTGCGCCAAGCAGATTGGAGCAATAAGGGTGTAGTAGATGCCTGTGTGTACAGCTTGCTGAGGTCTGAATGGGAAGGTGCGCTCTGATGTTCGAAAAAAGTGAAAAGAAAAACCGCCTCGAGCGGTTTTTGCCGGCGGGAGGCGTTGCGCCTCCCGCTGTTTTTTTGACGAGAGCGTTCAACCCTGCGGATAAGGTCTGTCCACGGGCTCCTGCCCGGGGGGATAATAGACCGTACCGGGGGTAGGTTCGGTAGTGTTTTCGGTGTTTTCTGTGGTGTTTTCTTCTACCTGACCGTTATTTCCGCAGGAAGAAACGGAGATGAGGAATGCGCCGATAAGCGCAATTATTGCAAGCTTGGTGATATTCCTTTTCATAGATGCCGCCTCCTTTTTCTTTTTAGACGGAAATAGGAGGAAAAAAGTTCCGTTTTTACTGAACGTAAATAATCTGCACGGAGCCCAGCTCGTTTGTGCCGTTGATGATAAGAGTTTTGCCGCCGTTTTTGGATTCGCCGTTTACCTGCACGGAGCCGAGTTCGTTTGATATACGGTTTGTAACTGTCCATTCGGCGGGCACGTATATCTTCATTGAGCCGAGCTCGTTGTGTACTGTCAGTACGCCGTTACCCGTGTAGCTGTCTACGTTTGAAAAATGCACCTCGCAGGAGCCGAGCTCGTTGTTTATATTCATTTCGTCGAATGCCGAGCAGTCGATATTGGTAACGTAGCTTCCCGCGACCTTGTGCTTTGCCTTGCTTCCATTGTAGGTGAAGGTAAAGGTTCTTTTTGTGAACAGCAGAGAAAAACCGACGGTAAGAAGAAG
>JAZQFL010000021.1:0-4155 GCA_045539485.1 Eubacteriales bacterium | reverse complement strand
ACACCGTACTCATGCTCTGCTGCGAGCTTTGCACCCTCTTCCATAACCTTGAACTTCTCGCCGGGAACCTTACATACAGGGCACTTCTCGGGTGCGGAATCACCCTCGTGAACGTAACCGCAAACAGGACATACAAACTTTTTCATTTTCAATTTCTCCTTATTAAGTAAAATATTTTTAATTTTGAATTTGCTTTTTGGAAATACAATCTTTGCAAATACCGCTGACGATGTAGACCGAGGTATCTGGCTCGAAGCCTTGACTGGTTGCAAACTTCCCTGCGGGGTCCTCTGTCATATACAGGTCTGTTATCTCCTTGCATTCCCTGCAATGCAGATGAATGTGAGGTCTTTTATCTCCGTCAAAATGATCGAAGCCGTCACCGATGGAGATAGCAAGAATGTCGCCGCTCTCCCTTAATGCCGCAAGATTACGGTATACGGTGCCGAGGCTGATATTGGGAATTATTTCCCTTACCCTCTCGTATACTGCATTTGCGGTCGGGTGTGTCTTCATATCGCGCAGTACCGTAATGATCGCTTCCCTTTGCTTTGAGTAGTTTTTCATTGCTCACCTCAAAATCAGTAATCATTACTGTTTTTATTATACTGATTTTTTTACAAATGTCAATAGGTTTTTCAAAAAAAATAAGAAAAAATGAGAAAAAATTTTCGCGCGGCAAAAACCGCGCGAAATTTTTTCGTTATTGTATTTTATTTAGCCTCGAGCTTCATCATAGTGCGGAGCACAGGGACGTTGAGCATAACGCCGGAAACGACCATAGTGAGCGCAAGCTCGGGGGCGAGGTACTGACCGTTATAGAGGATGGAATATGAAATTACCTCCCATACGCCGTCCTCCCACACGCCGAAGAACACGGTTCCGCTTATAAAATGCATCACAAAGCGCAACGCTATCGCAAACACGATACCTGCAAGTGCATAGCCTACCTTGCGCTTGCGTGCGCAAAATGCTCCCGCAAATCCGAGAACTGTGTAAGGGAGTATATAATCAAAAAGGATGCAACCGATAAGGACCGCGGGGGTAAGACCCCAGCTTAGCACCTTTGCAATGCTCATACCAAGCTGAATTGCCGAGTAGGCAAATGCTGTGCCGAGACCCCATTTCAGTCCGTTTTTAACAGATATGAGCATAATGGGAAGCATGGCGCAAAGCGTCCATTTGCCTCCGAGCGGAGCTTGCCAGAGCACGACCATATCGAGCACAAGGGCGAGAGCGATCATAACGGAGCTCTCCGCCATATTTCTGATCTTTGATCTTTTATTCATAAGGACCTCTTTCCGCGCGACAACGCACTAAATACCGAACAGTCAGCGCGCTGTAAAATAAAAACGGCACCAAGGAAAAATCCAAGGCGCTCGTAACAGCAAATCTCCCTACGTCGGCATTACCCGAATCAGGTTATAAGAGTTTGGCTTATGCCATCTCAGCTTTGCATCCCGCATCGCACCTCTGACTTATATTCAGTTCGTTAGTAATATACCATGCGTTCGCCGTTTTGTCAATAACCTCTTAACATTATGTAAGTACTTTTTTGCACGATGTTATTTGTTTTCCCGTTTCTATTGAAAAAAGCACCAAGTTGTGATAGATTGAAAAAAACGGAGGTGCTGCTATGTTTGAAATAAGAAATGACGATACATATCTGAACGGAAAGCCGTTCCGCCTTTATACGGGAGCTATACACTATTTCCGCATTCACCCGTCGGATTGGGAGAGAAGGCTTAAGCTGATGCTCGATTTCGGTCTTAACGCCGCGTCCGTCTACGTTCCGTGGAATCTGCACGAAAGGCGCAGAGGTGAATTTAATTTTGAAGGTCATCTCGACCTTGCCGCATTCCTTGAATGCGCCGCAAGGGTTGGCATCAAGATTCTTCTCCGCCCTTCTCCGTACATATGCTCGGAGTGCGATATGGGCGGTCTGCCTCCCTTCCTCCTCAAGGATAAGAATATGGTGCTCCGCTCCTCCGATCCCGCATATCTCGCGGAGGTCGAAAGGTGGTATGACGTGCTCTGCCCCGTGTTTACCCCTTATCTCGAAACAAACGGCGGCCCAATAGTTCTCTGCTGTCTTGAAAACGAGTACGGCGGATACGGTACAGACCGCGAATATCTCGCAAAGCTTGCGGACATTATGCGCGTTCGCGGTGTAGACGTACCGCTTTACACCACCGACTGGTATAAGACCACCCATCAGCATTTCGGAAGCATTGATGGGGTATGGAAGGCGGTAAATTACCGCACGGAGAGCGAGCGCTCCATCAATGCGCTCAAGGCGCTGCAACCCGATAAGCCCGCGTACGTCGGCGAGCTTTGGACTGGACGCTCGATGAATATTGAGGAGCCTTATTTTGTGCGTGAGCTTGAGCCGGTTACCGACTCATACAAAAAGGCGCTCGAGCTTGGTGCGGGAATAGATATCTATATGTTCTGCGGCGGAACGAACTTCGGCGATTTCTCCGGTGCCGCATACGGCAGAGGCTTTGAGCCGCGCGAGGAATCGTACACGCGTTACCTGCCTATGATGCAGAGCTACGACGTTGACGCACCGATAGGCGAGGACGGCAACGTAACGGAAAAATACTACGAGCTGCGCGACGTGCTTGACGAATACCTTGGAAAACCTAAGCGAGAGCGTAACATACTGCGAAAGGAATATCAGGTCTGCGCGGACATAAAACTCAATAAGACCGCTTCCCTGCTTTCCTCATTTCCGAACGGCGAGAAACGCGAAAGACCGCTTTCCTTTGAAGAGATCGGAAGCGGCTACGGCTTTATGATCTACCGCACACAGGTCGAGGGCATCGGTACCGCAACGAACCGCAAGATAAAGTTCTACGGTCTTAATGACAGTGCAGACGTTTACGTGAACGGCGCATTTGCAGGCAATGTAAAGCGCGAGCGCGGTGAAACTGCCCTTACCGTGCATATCCCCGCCGACGGAGCAAAATTCGATATAATCGTTGAAAACTCGGGCAGAATAGGCTTTGGCCCGAGAATACTAGAATCCAAGGGCTTTGATTACGTAACGCTTGACACGCTGATGCTTTACAGATGGCAAAGCACTCCCGTGTGCGCGGAGGATATACTTGCAGTGAGCAAGGGCGATACCGACACCGCAGGCGCGGCAATATTTGACGGTGAGTTTGATGCAAAAGCCGGAGTAGATGCATACCTCAATACAGAGGGACTCTGCAAGGGTTATCTGTTTATAAACGGCTTCTTCCTTGGCAGATATATGCAGAACACCTCGCAAAAAACCCTCTACGTCCCGGGAGGACTTTTAGGGGAGCATAACACCGTACGCGTGATGGAACAGTACCCCCACGCAAGCAAGGGCGTTATTACCTTCTCCGACCGTCACATCCTCACGGGAGAGCCGAAAAAAGAGGAAATATAAAGAATAAAAATACTGCGGCAGATCGCCTCTGCATTCTTAGCGGAGAAAACACGAACACCACCAAGGCATTTTCTTTGGTGGTGTTTTTGTCGACGGGAACTTACGAAAGGCTCCCTCCGGGAGGTTTCGCGGTAGTGAATGACAGTCCGGTGGACTGTCAGAGCCGCGAAAGGACCGACCCGCAGGGACACGCTGGCGCCGCAGGCGACTGAGGGAGAGCGCGTCACAATAAAGTTCATCAAAACTCCAAAGTTCACGCAGGCTCCTTCCACCACTTCGTGGTCCCCCTTCCTCCCGGAGGAAGGCTTTTGCGCGTCGTTTCTCTGCGGATGGTGGGTTCGGGCTTCTGCCCGATGGTGCGTGGACTGTCACGCGCTATGCTTGCCCCAGACGCGAGCGTCGGGAAAGCGGAAAACAAGCGATACTTGATTGCTAAACAACAAATTGATAATTGACTGTTGCACTCTTATATAATAAAACATAATCACTCTGATGATATCAATAACCAAAGATTGGAGTATACTAATCAATTTGCAGTTGATTTTCATCATTTGTGAATTGCTTGAATAAATTACTGTTGTGTGATATAATACAATCACCAAATGCAGGAGGTGCAAGATGCAAATACAGATTGCCGAGAACATAAAAAGATTTCGCACGGAGAAAGGGCTTACCCAAAGTGATCTTGCAACACTTTTGTCAGTTTCTCCTCAAGCGGTGAGCCGATGGGAAAA
>JAZQFL010000020.1:0-8927 GCA_045539485.1 Eubacteriales bacterium | reverse complement strand
TAAACCCGGAGTAAAGCTTATCGGCGCACACAACTTTGTTCGTCCTAAGGTGGAATCCTACCCCGGACACTGGACTATGGAGGATGATTGCCTCTCTATAATGGACCTTGCCGTTGCGGGAAGAATTGACATAAGGTCTATTATCAGCGAGGTGCATCATCCGTCCGAAGCTCCCGAGGTATTCGCGCGCCTTGCAAACGACCATTATAATTTCCCGCTTGGAGTGCTGTTTGATTGGACGGAGGTTGAATAAGATGAATAAAAAGGTTCTGATACTTGGAGCAACGGGTGCAATGGGACGTTATCTTACGCCTAAATGTGTTGCCGCGGGATATGAGGTAGATGCGGTGTGCCTTGAGGATATGGTAAGCGACGCACCAAATCTGCGTTATATTAAGGCGGAGGATGCAAGAGCTCCCGAGTTTGTTGACGCGATCGTTAAAAACGGTTACGATGCCGTTGTGGATTTTATGATCTACAATTCAATATCCTTCAGAGAGACGTTTTTTAAGTATTGTGAGAACACCTCTCAATACATCTACACTTCCTCTTGCCGCGTATATGCAAACGAAGTTACCCCTATTGTTGAATCCTCTCCCAGGCTGCTTGATGTTACAAAAGACCGCGACCTGCTCTTTTCGGATGACTACTGTATGCACAAGGCGCGCGGTGAGGATGCATTGCGCGCATCCAAATATAAAAACTGGACGATAATCCGCCCGTCCACCACCTATTCCGCAAAGCGTTGCCAACTCCTCACCCTTGAGCGCAGTAAGCCTCTTAAGCACTTCCTTTCGGGCGAGCCTGTGCTTCTTGATGAAGCGGCAAGAAATATTCCCGCTTCTCTTACTTGGGGCGGAGACGTTGCGGAGATGATATTCCGTCTTGTATTTAACGATAAGGCGATATGCGATGACTTTAACGTGACATCCTCCGAGAGCAGGACATGGGAGGAGATAGCGGGATATTACAAGGATATCTTTGGGCTTAATTACGAATGGGTGGACGGACTTACGTATCAGAGGTTCCGCAATTCCAAATTTGACCCCGAAAAAAGCCTTGGCGCTATCTGGCAGATGAAATATGCTCGTCTTTTTGATCGCGTATATGACAACACAAAGATGCTTAATTCAACGGGACTTAAGCAGGAGGATTTCCTTTCTCTGTACGAAGGCCTGCTTCACGAAAAAGAATCAATTCTCGATTTGAGGTAAGCAATGAGAAAATGCAAATTTACGGAGTCGGGTGATCCGATAATTCTTGGCGTTTTGAAAGAGTCCACAGTCGAGGCAACTCTTGAACAAATAAAAAGGTGCGAGGCCGCAGGAGCAACTGCTTTCAACCTTCATCTTTCCTTGCTTGATGAAGAAAGCCGTAAGCCCGAATCGCTTGAAAAGATCTTTGCTGTTGCAAGCTCTCCCATTATGGCGGTACACTACAATAACAATCCCAAGGGGGTAACCCGCAAGGACACAAGCGAGATGCGCGTTCAAGAGATGGTTCGTGCAGTTGAATGCGGCGCGGCGGGAATTGACCTGCAAGGATATACGTTTTGCTCTGATACCCGTGCAACGCAGGAAAAATTCGGTGACCCCGAAAAGCATCCTTTCATTACGGCAAGACCGAAAGAGGTCATTATGGACCCCGAGCTTATTGAAAAGCAAAAGCAGGTCGTTGAAAAGGTGCATTCGCTTGGCGGGGAGGTGCTTATGTCCTGCCACACGGGAGTGTTTCTGAACACAGAGCAAATTGTTTCGCTTGCCAAGTTTATTGAGGAGAGGGAACCCGACTTTATCAAAATAGTCACTCCCGTTCAAAATAAAGACGAGGTTCTTACTGCGCTTAATTCCATTAAGACCTTGAAAAGAGAGCTTCACACAAAGTTCTCTTACCATTGCTCCGGCAGAGTCGGACGTATAACGCGCTTTATCGGCCCCTATTTCGGTTCCTCGCAGGTATTTGCAATGGACTATTACAACGAGTATGCGGATAAGGAACAGCTGCTTATTTCGGGCTTTAAGGCTTTTTATGAGGAAGTCAAATCTCCGGAAAGCGTCTTGAAATAATAATAGAACATAAAAATCGGCTGTCTCGTAAAAATTGAGACAGCCGATTCTTTATAGATCTTCCGATATGTTTTTGAGATTTGCGTTGAATTTTTCAAGCGTGCGGTAGAATATCACAAGCTCTTCATCGCTTATTCCGCTTCTTACTTCTTTTTGGATCTTTTGTTCTATGCTTTGGATGGTCTTTGCAAGCTGAACACCCTTTTCGGTAAGAAAAATACGGGAATTGTAGTTTCCGCGCTTCGAGCCTCCGCCCTGAGCTATTAGTATATAACCTTTTTTGAGCAGGTCGCTCAGCTCGCGGGAAACGAGAGAGCGGCTTATTTTGCCGTTTGAGGCAAGCTCTGCCGCGGTAAGTCCCTCGGGGTGTGAGCTGAGGTCGGATATCCAAAAAACGTGAACGCTCTTGACTCCGAGCATGGGCGCGGTGCAAAGCTTGATCTTTTGTATGTTTTTGTGAATGCCGTCAACAAGGTGTATGAACTTGTTAATGCGGTCCGCGGCCATGGTTACTTCCTTTCTCAGTCGATGCTTCTGTTGAGCTTAAAACGCTGAATCTTTCTCAGAGTATTCTTGGGGAACTCCTCGGTTCTTATCTTGATGAGGCCTATCTTCTTATAGGGGGTCGCGGTTCGGTTGTATTCGTCGACTGCTGCCTTCATATATTCCTTGATATCCTCGATGCCGTTCTTTTCAAAATACTCCTTATCGGGGAATATCTCGGCAACGATAACGTTGCTCTCGGGGCCCTTCTTGCTTTCGCCCTCGTATACGATTATCTCGAGAACGCCGGGAACAGCGCAGAGCGCGGTCTCTATCTCCTCGGGATAAACGTTCTTGCCGTTTGCAAGGATGATGAGGTTCTTGAGTCTGCCCGTGATGTAGATAACGCGGTCCTTGTCCATTTTGCCGTAGTCGCCGGTGCGGAAATATCCGTTTTCGTCAAATGCCTCTGCGGTAGCTTCGGGGTTCTTGTAGTATCCCTTCATTACGTTGGGGCCCTTAACGCGGATCTCGCCTTCTCCGTCCTCGTTTTTCTCTGCGATGTAAACGTCGTCAACGCGGATCGCTACGCCTACAGAGCCCTTGTTCTTATGCTCGGGGGTGTTAACGGAGATAAGGGGAGCGCACTCTGTGATTCCGTAGCCGTTAAGAACGTTGATGCCCCAGCTGTCGAATGCGTCGAGTATATCCTCGGAGATGGGCGCACCGCCGGAAATTACGGTATGAAGATTTCCTCCGAAGGATGAAAGCACGGAGGAGAACAGCTTGCGGCGTACGTCAATGCCTCTTGCGCGCATCGCATCGCTTGCCTTCATCATATTGCGGATCATCTTTTCCATACCGCGGTCCTTAACCGTTGCCCAGATCTTGCGGTAGAAGGTCTCAAGATAAAGGGGAACAAGTACAAGGTGAGTGGGCTTTTCGCTCTTCAGCTCCTTAACGATGTAGCGGAGTCCGGAGGAAAGGTAAAGCTCGGCGGGAATGCAGATATGTCCCAGAATATTAATGGTGGAGCCATAGGTGTGGTGGGGAGGAAGTACAGCAATGGATTTGTTTCCGCAGACGTCTGCAATGTATTCAACAGCGCACGCAAGGTCGGAAAGGAGATTTTTGTGGGTAAGCATAACGCCCTTGCCCTTACCGGTGGTGCCGGAGGTGAATACTATCTTTGCAACGTCAAAAACGTTGATCTCACAGTCGTCAAATGAGGTGTCGCCGTTTTCAACTGCAAGTCTGCCGTGTTCGGAAAGTGCGGAAAGGGAGGTATGCTCCGACTTTTCGTCAAGGCAGTAGAAGCCCTTGATGCGGCTGTTTTCGCCGTTCATCATGGGGGCTATCTTGCTTTCGATATCGGAATCGAAAAATACGTACTCGCAGTCCGCAAAATCAATGGTGGTTGCAAGCTCCTCTGCGGTCCAATCGCGGTCAAGGGGAACGATAACAGTACCGGTCGACAGCATGGAAAGATAGGTTTTTACCCAATTATAGGTAAGCTTGCCGATAATGGCGCAGTGCTTGCCGACGGTGCCTATAGAGATAAGCTCGGTGCCGAGCTCGCGAACGTCTTCAAGTAGATCCTCAAGCGTGATCTTGACTTTTTCCTCATCAGAGGGCTTATTTCTGTAGGAGAAGACGACCTGATCTCCGTATTTGGCAGCCTGCTCTGTAAGCATCTCCTTCACTGAGGAAAATTCAGCGCGTCTTCTTTCGATCTTTTTCATATAAAACTCCAGCATTATTAATATGCCTTTTCAGGCTCATGGCAAATTATAACACATAAATGTTTACTTGTCAACATTTATTCAAAATTACTCGCAAAGCGTTACCATACCGGATGTTAGAGCTACAGTGCCGCCCTCTGTTTTTATCAGTAATTCTTCATTCTCTCCCAGTCCGATCACTGTTCCAACGTGCTCATCATCGTTATGTTGGTATGTCACCCTTTTACCGTACA
The DNA here is from genome assembly GCA_045539485.1 of Eubacteriales bacterium. GTDB lineage: Bacteria > Bacillota > Clostridia > Oscillospirales > CAG-272 > RUG12395. The sequence goes on along the minus strand of JAZQFL010000020.1, from coordinate 4,403 downwards.
GCATCATATTTTCGGCATAATAAGCCTTTGATTCTTCTGTATTGTCAAGCGCTCGGAAAAGCTCCTTGATGGTGACAGCGGCGGTTTTTTGCCTATCGGGGACGCCCTCTGGCAGGGAAGCGGCAATGTCCTTTAATTCATCGGGAAATTCCTTTACGGAATGATCTATTCCTATGCCTATAATTATCGAATCTCCGACCCTCTCGCAAAGTATACCGCAAACCTTTTTGTTATCTATGAATATATCGTTTACCCATTTTATTTTGGCATCGGTACCAAACGAACGTAGAGCCCTGCACACAGCGGAGGCGGCGCAAACCGTGTAGGGAACCGAATCGCATTCGCGTACGATAATGCTCATATATATACCGCCGTCGGGGGAAAAGAAGCTTTTTCCGCGTCTGCCGCGCCCAGCGCTCTGCCTGTCGGCGATGACAAGAGTGCCGTTAGGCGCTCCTTTGACGATAAGCTCTTTTGCGATAGTATTTGTGGACTCCGTTTCCTTTATGCAAACAGCATCAGCACCCTCGGGCAAAACCGAGCGCAGTACATCGGCATTGTAAACTTCTGAATTTTGCATTTTATCACCTCGGATGTATTTTAACATATAAAAGCATTTTTGGCAATAAGAAAGCCGTGCAGGTGCACGGCTTTCTGTAAATGATATTACTTATCGTTAGAGGGAATAGGCTGGGGAGTGGTGGTAGGTCCGTAAACGCGGAGCACGTCGGGGCCGCCGTCCTCAGCGGGAACAAAGTAGATACGGTCGATGCAGGTCCATCTGTCAAGACCCTTGTTGCCGATCTGGGAGTGGCAGTGGTAAGCAACGAAGTTTTCCTTGCCGTCGGGAGACTTAACGAATACGCAGTCGCCCGCGCCGTCAGCGTATGCATTGTGGGTGAGTGCGCTGTTGTACTTATACTTGGTGTAAGGTCCGAGAACGTTCTTACTTACTGCATAAGCCTCGCCGTAGTGGCCTCTGAAGTGACCGCTTGCGTACATCATATAGTAGTAACCGTTGTGCTTGATAAGCACTCCGCCCTCACTGATTCTGCCGTAATCGTCGATCTCATACCACTCGGTGGGCTGGATAACACGCGCGCACTCGCTTGCAACAGAGATCTTGCCGTTTTCGGCGTTGATCTCCTGAATGGAGACGTTGTTTCCTCGGTCAAAGTAAACGTAGGTGAGGTATACCTTTCCGTCATCGTCAACGAAGGGCGCACCGCCGATTCCGAGCTCGTCGTTGATCCAAGGACGCTCCTTATCCATAACGAAGGGACCGAGAGGAGACTTTGCGCTTGCATAGAATACGCGGAAGTCGTTTCCGCTGGTTCCGGAGCCGAAGCGGGAAGCAATAAGCAGGTAGAACCAGCCATCCTTGTAGAATACGTTGGGGCTCATAAAGAAGGAAATGGGGCTGTCCTTGGTAAGCTCAAATCCAAATCCTGCCTCCTCCCACTCAAGAAGATCCTTGGAGGTACGGATACGTACGCGGCATACGCTGTTTATCGTGTTATCAAGAACGTAGGAGTAGTAGGTGCCGTCGTGGAAGAGGATCTCGGGGTCTGCACCGTGGAAGATGGGGTTGGTGAAGGTGGGACCGTTGTAGGTGTTAACGTACTCGCTTACCTCAACATCGATAGCATCGGTAGCGCCGAGAATGAAGTCGGTGGGATTATCAACCTTGCATTCAAGTACAGGGTATCTGTCATCTGCAAAATAGAAGGAGAGAAGATTGCCGCTGTTAACTGCGGTGAAGCTGTACTTCTTACCTGCGGTGATCTGCTGTGCGTGCTGACCGAGAAGGAAGCGCTTGCCATGAATGTATCTGTAAGCAAGAACCTTTTCGGATGCCGCATCGTAGGAAAGTGCGTATCCCCAACCCTTTCTGTCGGTGAATACGATCATCTCCTCGTTTGCGTGTGCTTCAAGGCTTGCGGTAAGCTTTTCGCCTACGCAAAGCTTGGCATCGCCCTCAAAAACTGGCTGCTTAACGTCGGTGAGCTTAAGATTGGTAAATCCGCCGTCAAACTCAGACTTGTTGAGGCGGAGTGCGATAAGTCCGCTTCCGTTTTCTGCGGGAGCGTAGTCATATCTGGTCTCACCCTTCTTGTGCTGAGAACGGTAAAGCTGCTCGCCGGTCTTAGCATCGGAAACTATGTAAATGATGAAGTCTCCGCTTATCTTAAGATAGAGGTGAAGGTCTGCGCCGGGAACTATCTTGCCGGGCTCGCCGTGTGTCATCGTACCCTGCCAAATACCGCGGGGATTAGTAACTCCGATAGCGCCCTTGTCTCCTTCTGCGCCAATAAAAGCGTAGTATCCGGGTGTGTAATCGTTTTCCTCGGTGCTTTCCTTAGCTCTGCCTGCAGCGCCGCAGAAGAAGATTCCGCCGCCCTTCTGAGCAACGAGATCGGTCTCAAACACGTAGTCTGCACGGTTGTCAACGTTTACAAGGGTGGTTGCGTGTCCCTTTGTTGCATCGCTCTTGATGCGGAGTGCGCCGTCGCGTACCTCCATACCGCCGAAAACAACAGTAAAATCGTTCATGTTGCAGTCAGCAAGGTCATTTGCGTAACGTACAAAAACGTCCTGCGCCTTACCAACGGTAAACTTCTTATTTGTGCTTCCCATTTTAATACCTCCGTATAATTCAAAGTTCGCAAGAACAAATAAGTATCTGAGTACATATTAACAAAATTTTACGCTTACAGTCAATACAAAAATTAAATCTCAATATATATAAAACACACATTTACAAAAAAAGCACATCCGACTTTGCGGACGTGCTTTTTTGTAAATATAGAGATATTTTAATCTTCCGTCTTGTTAGCGGCGATTATCTTCTGTGCGATATTGGAGGGAACCTGCTCATAGCGGATGAACTCATAGTCAAAGCTTCCGCGGCCCTGGGTCATAGCGCGCAGGGAAATGGGATAATCGAGCGTTTCTGCCTTCGGGATCTCGGCATCGATGATGGTGTAGCCCTTCTTTTCAGCGGGGCTCATACCCATAACTCTGCCGCGGCGCTTGGTAAGGTCGCCCATTACGTCGCCAACGTATCCCTCGGGGATGGTAACGTGCATTTCGCCGATAGGCTCAAGCAGCACGGGACCTGCAATCTTCAGGCACTCTTTGTACGCAAGGTTAGCCGCAAGCTTGAAGGACATCTCGGAGGAGTCAACGTCGTGGTAGGAGCCGTCATAGAGGTTAGCGGCAAGGTTGACCATCGGGTAACCTGCAACACCCTTCTGCATAGCTTCCTGAAGTCCCTTTTCAACAGCGGGGTGGAAGTTCTTAGGAACGCTTCCGCCGAAGATAGACTCGGTGAAGGTAAGACCCTCAGCCTCGCCGGGAGCGAACTTGATCTTAACGTGACCGTACTGACCGTGGCCGCCGGACTGCTTCTTGTGCTTTCCTTCAACCTCAACGGTCTTTGTGATAGTCTCGCGGTAGGGGATCTTGGGAGCGGCAAGGGTAACGGAGGTACCGAAGCGGCTCTTAAGCTTGGAGGTAATGACCTCAAGGTGGATATCGCCGAGACCGCTTACGACCATCTGCTTGGTCTCTGCGTTGTTCTCATAGCGGAGAGTGAGGTCTTCTTCAAGAAGCTTGGAGATACCGGAGCTTATCTTATCCTCATCGCCCTTTGCGGTGGGAACTATGCTCATCGTCATATAGGGTGTGGGGTACTTGATGGTGTTATACTTAAGGCCGGTGGAGGAAGCAACAAGAGTGTCGTTAGTGTTGGTCTTGTTGAGCTTTGCTATCATACCGATGTCGCCGCAGCAGAGAGAATCGACTTCGGTCTGCTTCTTACCGCGCATGGTATAGATGTGCGCCATCTTCTCCTGAACGCCGCTTGTGTTGTTGGTGAGAGTCATATCCTTGGTAAGCTCGCCGTTCATAACCTTAAAGAAGGACATCTTACCGACGAACGGGTCTGCAACCGTCTTGAATACGAAGAGCCTGGTCTCTCCCTCGGGCTCGATCGCGAGCTCGTTACCGTCGATATCGTGCTCAACCTTGCGGGCAGTAGGACGGGGGAAGGAATCAATGATAGTATCAAGCACCGTAAGGATGCCCCACATCTTAGCAGCGGCACCGCAGAATACGGGAACGATATCGCCGTGGATGATACCTTCGTGGATAGCGTCAACAGCCTCCTGATAGGTGATCTCTTCTTCGTTGAAGAACTTCTCCATCAGCTCTTCGCTTGTCTGAGCGATGGACTCGAACAGCATACTGCGGTATTCTTCCGCAACGGGCATAAATTCATCGGGAATGGGAGATTCGGAAATGTTACCTTCCTTATCATATACGTAGGTACGCATATCAACGAGGTTAAGGAAGCCGATTACCTTATCGACCTCGATCATAGGTATGGTAATAGGACAAAC
>JAZQFL010000019.1:0-11484 GCA_045539485.1 Eubacteriales bacterium | reverse complement strand
GAGAACGTAAGAAACCGCAAGGATGACGGTGAGATAAAGGATTATCTCCGCAAGATACTTCGCGGTACCGCAAACGACGGAAGCGGACTCATCTACGGTATGGGCCACGCAGTCTATACCCTCAGCGACCCCCGTGCGGTTATGCTGAAGAAATATGCGCGTCACCTCGCCGAGGAAAAAGGCTACGGAGACGATTTCCGCCTGCTTGAAGCAGTCGAGCGTCTTTCTCCCGAGGTATTCTGCGATGTTAAAAAGACAGATAAGCCTATCTGCGCAAACGTAGACCTTTATTCCGGCCTTATCTACCGTATGCTCGGTATACCTACCGAAATGTTCACGCCTCTCTTTGCAATTGCCCGCGTTGCCGGTTGGTGCGGCCACCGCATAGAGGAAGCCGTCGGCAGCAACAAGATCATCCGCCCCGGATACAAGTGCATTGCCGGTGCAACGGAGTACGTACACATCAGCGACCGCGACCCCGATCTCAATTGACATCAAAGGATTCCCAAGACTTTTTGGGAATCCTTTATTTTGTATATTTAGTTGAAAATCATCCCATAATCGTATATAATACGGCTACGGGAGATGAAAAAGTGTCACCATACTTTACTCGGAGGAACATAATGCAAAAAGTACTTAAACGAGAGGATGCCGCGCTTGCCCGCGAAGCTTTGGGAGACGAAGTATTTACTTACGTTTGCAGTGAGGAATGCGAGACGTTCGAAAGCCACAAGGGGATGAATATAATTGCATTTGATTGGTATGATTCGGATGCACCCGATACTCCGCAAGCAAAAATGACACTGTGCGTGGATAAGAACAACCTCATTGTTTTTTGCGAGGATGAGCGCTCCTACCGAACTGCTTGCTCGTGCCTTGTGAGCGCGCAAAGCACAGAGCGTGCGCTGTACGGCTTTTTCAGCAGACTTATCCGCTCCGATATGGCGCATCTTGAAAAGGTCGAATGCCGTATAAATGCAACCGAGGAACGGCTGATGAAATATTCGGACAGCGAATGCCTTATGGAGATCCTCGATTACAGATACGAGCTCTTTGATCTGAAAAGATACTATCAGCAGCTTGTTTCCGTTTTCGAATGCTGTGAAGAAAATGACAACGGCGTTTTCAGCGACGACGGCACAAGATATTTTTCCGTGCTTGCCAACCGCGCGGGCAGACTGCTTGATCGGACCGTCAGCCTCAGAGATTACGTTTCCCAAGCAAGAGAAGCTTATCAGTCGCAGATAGAGATCGATCAGAACAGACTCATGCGTGTTTTCACCGTAATAACCGCGGTTTTCCTACCGCTTACTCTGCTTGCGGGATGGTACGGAATGAACTTTAAATATATGCCGGAGCTTGATTACCGGTATTCGTACCCAATTTTTACGGCGGTCTGTCTCGTGATAGCAATTGCACTTATCATCATCTTCAAAAGGAGGAAGTGGTTTTAATGGAAAAAATAATCGTAAGCGCCTGCCTTTTAGGTGAGACTTGCCGTTACGACGGCAAGAGCAAGCCGTGCGAAAAGGTAATCGAGCTTGATAAACGATATGAGATCATTCCCGTTTGCCCCGAGGTCTTCGGGGGACTTTCCACTCCCCGTCCGCCCTCCGAGATGCAAAAGGATGGCAGATTTATAAATTCAAAAGGCGAGGATGTGACCTGCAATTACAGAAAAGGAGCAGAAGAAACTTTGCGAATAGCAAAGGCTAATAACTGCAAGCTTGCTGTACTCAAAGAAAAAAGTCCGTCCTGCGGGGTACATAGCCGCTACGACGGAAGCTTTACACGTACCCTTATAAACGAAAGCGGCATCACCGCTTCCCTCCTCCGCGAAAACGGAATTACCGTCATTTCGGAAGATGATCTGTAAAAACAATTCAACACGCGTAGGGCGGGGGTTTTACTCCCGCCGTATTTTTTCATCCTCGTTGAACCTTTTGCCCCTCTGATGCGACTATATAAGTGAAATCGATTTCAATACCATTTGCAAGGAGGTGATAATGTGAGTGAATTTGAAGCACTGTTACAGAAAAATTTTACACCACTGCAGCGTTATGTAAAATTCAAGATAAACGACATTCATGATGCCGAAGATATAATTCAAGAAGTATGCCTTTCCGCTACCGAAAAATTCGGTTCCCTTAAAGACCCGACTGCTTTTAAGGCTTGGCTGATAAGCATTGCAAGCCATAAGTGCAACGATTATTACAGACAAAAGGCGAAGGATCTGCACATCTCCTTAGAATCGCTGTCCGAATCCGTATTAACTTCGGGAAGGTACGGCATTACCGAGCAACACACCGTGCGAGACACCTTGGACGTTCTCGGAGATAAAGAGAAGCAGATACTGTATCTGTATTATTTCAAAGACCTATCGCAGGAGGAGATCTCAAAAAGGCTTGCCATTCCCATCGGCACGGTCAAAAGCCGCCTGTACTATGCAAAGGAAAAATTCAAACAGCATTATCCTTACAAACAACCGAAAAAAGGAGAAACGATTATGAAAAAATTGCCCGAATACTTGCCCGAATACAAAATTGAAGCATCTGATCTTGCGCCTTTCAATGTAAAATGCGAGGAGCTTATGGGTTTTTGCATAGTCCCCAGATTGAATGAAAAGATCAATTGGGGCAGCTACGATATTCCCTCAAGAAAAATGACCGATCATACAGAGTCCTATGTAACCTGCAAAGCGGAGATCCACGGGATCGAGGGCGTTGAGATCATCGCAACTCAGCACGATCTTGCATCCGATAAAAAATCAGAGAGACATTTTGTCGCTCAGCTTACAGACACACATTGCCGCTATCTGGCGGAAAGTCATATTGAAAACGGAGTTCGCAAGTGCTTCACATTCCTTGACAGCGACGTGTTTATGAACAATTGGGGCTTTGGTGAAAACAACTGCGGATATGAGACCGATATAGCTCAGCGCGGAACAATAAAGCGTGTCGGCAATGAGATAAAAGTTGAAACGAAATCCGAGCTCGTAGATATTGTCGGAAGATATACGGTAACGATAAACGGAAAGACCTTTGATACCGTATGTGTTATGGATATAGGACACTTTAATAACAAAATAGCCATAGAACAGTATCTCGACAAGAACGGACGCACTGTTCTTTGGCGCAGATTCAACAGAAACGATTGGGCAAATAAGCGTTACGGCAAGCTGTGGACCGAGATACTGCCGGATAACGAAAGGCTGACCGTCAACGGAGAAACTTACGTACATTGGTACGATTGCATAACCGACTATATTGTCTAAGGTAATAACAAAACAAAATAGCCTTCTCCGGCGGGGAAGGCTATTTTGTTATCAGCAAATTCAGTTCAACGCACTTGCGTCCTTATACTTGTTTACTCTCGTCATGCGGTCTATAACCGTAAGTCGGAAAACATTGACCCAAGAAACAAGCCAGTCATTAAGATGTCCGCGCTCGTTGGGATCCTTTCTGTGTCCCCAACGCGCCTGATAGAATGCCTCGTTCTGAGAGCCTATGGGACGCTTTCTGCCGTGGAATACACGGTTCTCCTCGGTAGCAATGCACTGAGTGCAGTTATACCAGCTCATAATAGCGCGCTTACGCCATCTGTCATCGCCCGTATAATCTGCAAGACGGAGCCACTCACAGCACATAAGCTCGCCCCACTGGTCAAGCGCGGGATGCTGTACGGAAACGTAGGTGGAGCCTGCAGTGTAGTAACCGTACTGGGTAAACTCTGCCTCGGGACCGTAATGCACGTCGTAAATATAGAGCCAGGAAGCGAAGTAATAGGAAGCCTTTTCGGCATACTCGAGATACTTCTTATCTCCGGTTATCTCGTAGATATCAAGTGCGGCAATGATGATAGGACCTGCGGTCTCCTTATCAACACAGGTGCAGTCGATAGCGCCTGCGGTGCAGAGGAACTGGTCAAGATCGCGCTTCATATAGAAATCAAGGCTCTTTATCGCATATTCAAGATATCTCTCGTTGCCGAGGATACGGTAGCCGTCAACAAGAGCCATGGTTACGAAAGCACCGATAGTACCGTTAGGCTCTTCACAGCGGCCGTCAAAGTGCCAAGCCTTACCGAATGCAAATTCTTCGCTGTAATGATCGCAGAAGAAATCGAATATCTTAACGGCAAACTCCTTGTAATCGGGGCGGTCGATGCCGTTTTCGCGGAGAAGATCGTAAAGCTTTATCATCTCGCAAGCCGCCCAGCCTGTGTTGCAGGTCTCGGGAAGCCAGCCTGTTGCGTAGCTTACGTTAGCCGCCCAGCTCTTAGAATAGTCGCGGGGCTTGTAGTTCCAGTTCTGTCCCTCGGTATACCACTCGTAATGCGCAAGCAGGAGTCCGCTTTCGGACTGCTTTTCAAGCCAGCTGTCGCATACGGAAAGCGCCGCCTGAAGAAGCTTCTTTTCGCCGGTACGGAGATACTCAAGCACAAGCATACGCGCGTTCATGATATTCTGACCGCACCAGCCTATCTCAAAGTGAGGAACAACAAGAGCTCCGGGCGCGCCTGCGCCGTAGCGGTTGCGTATACCCGTGGCAAAGAGCAGCTTGCCCTTGTGCTCGTGGAGAAGGAACTTGGTAAAGGTAATACCAAGACGCCAGATCTCGTCCACAGAATGATTGGGGCCGTGGTTGAAGGGGAAAAGGTCAAGCGCGCGGTCAAAGGTCTCTACAGCGCCGTAATTTTCCCACTTGGGAACAGAGCAAAGCATATAAACGGAAAGCGTAACGCTCTCCCCTGCTTTTAAGGTTATGTAGGTATCGTATCTTTCGCAATACTTATCGTTTTCGTAATAGGTATAGGGTGCCTCGGTAACGGGCCAATAAATACGCTGGGATATCTTTCCGTCCTCTGCGGGTCTGAGAGAAACGGAGGAAACAAGGCTTTCTGTGCTTTCACCCGAAGCGAATAGAGAAAAAGCAACGTCCTTTGTTTCGGTAATGGAGCAGGAGGGTATGGGAGTTCTGTCGTAAGAATGGATCCAAGGCTCGCCGTTATCGGCTATCATACCCTTGGGCTCCAGTCCTTCGCCCCAATGGTTTCCGTTATATGAAACGCAGGGTATAAGATATCTTGCGGGAGCAAACTCGGTTACCGCCTCAAAAATAAACTTTACCGTGCGGTCAGCCGTGCCGTTATTTGTAAAGGTACGGGAAAGGTAGAAAAGACCGTCACCCTTTTCCTCGGTTTTTTCGGTATAGGAAAAGCCGTTATACTCAGTTCCCTGCTTTTCAAGGGAAAATTCCTTTCCGTCCTCTTCTATAATGGGAGAAACTATGCGCGCAAGCGCACCGCTGAGATCATCGGAAAACGCATAAGACGTTCCGTTTTTAATAATATACATACAGCCACCTCCATATGTGTTGACCACATTCTAACATAGCAATCTGTCAAAAGCAACCGAATGCGAAAAATTACTCCGAATTTTTCTGCATTTTTTCGGAATTTCTCACCCCTGTTTTTAAAAGAAATATTGACAAGTACGTATGTATGTGTTAAAATAACACCAGTTATATATCATTTGTTATGCAAAGGAGGAGCTATGCCGCCCAAAACAAGAGTAACACGTGAGGATATCGTAAATTCGGCTACCGAGATAGTACGTGCTCACGGCGCGGATGCACTTAATGCACGCGCAGTCGCCGCAACACTCAAAAGCTCGACCCAGCCGATATTTTCAAATTTTGCAAATATGGAGGAACTGAAAAACGCGGTAATTGAGAATGCTTATACGCTTTATCAGAGAAAAACAGAGGAGATAACACAAAGCGGAAAATATCCGCCATATAAAAGCACGGGTATGGCTTACATCCGCTTTGCAAAGGAGGAAAAGGAGCTTTTTAAGCTGCTTTATATGCGCGACAGATCGGGTGAGCCCGCTACGCTTGATTTTCACATCGATCCCGCCGTTGAAGTACTTATGAAGACTATCGGCTGTGATCTTGAAACCGCGGAAAGGATCCACCTTTCCATGTGGTCGTGTGTACACGGCTATGCCACAATGGCGGCATCAAACTTTGTGGATATACCCGACGAGATCATCAGTGCGTCAATAACGGATATATATACATCGCTTGTTGAAAAAATAAAGGAGAACAAATGAAAAAAGCAATTGAAATACAAAACCTTACAAAAAGCTACGGCGACATTAAGGCGGTCGACGGTCTAAGCTTTTCGGTAAGAGAAGGCGAGCTTTTTGCCTTCCTCGGTGTAAACGGCGCAGGTAAATCAACTACAATAAATATTATCTGCGGTCAGTTGAAAAAAGACGAAGGCAGTGTTATAATAAACGGAAAGGACATAGAAACGCATCTTATCGAAATTAAAAGCAAGCTCGGAGTCGTTTTCCAGAACTCGCTTCTCGACAAGGCTCTTTCCGTTCGCTCGAACCTTGAAAGCAGAGCCGCACTCTACGGCATAACGGGAGAAGCTTTCGAAGAGCGCCTGAAGTACGTTTGCGAGCTGCTTGAGATATCCGATCTTCTCAAACGCACCGTGGGTAAGCTATCGGGAGGACAGAGACGCAGGATAGATATCGCACGCGCTCTTATCCACAACCCCGAGATTCTTTTCCTTGACGAGCCGACAACGGGACTTGACCCTCAGACACGCAGGCTTATGTGGAACGTTATCGACCGTCTTCGCAAGGAGACCGGACTTACCGTATTCCTTACTACGCATTATATGGAAGAGGCGGCGGATGCAGATTACGTTATCATAATTGAAAGCGGAACGATCGCCGCAAGCGGAACTCCGCTTGAGCTGAAAAACGCTTACGCATATGATTTTATTACCGTTTACGGAAAAACACGCGATGAATTATCCGTTCTCGGCGCGCCGTGCGAAGAGGTGCGCGGCGGATTCCGCTTCTCTGTACCGAACACCAAAGCGGCAACCGACATGATATTAAAGCACCCTTCCCTCTTTACCGATTACGAGATAACCAAGGGCAAGATGGATGACGTATTCCTTGCCGTTACGGGCAAGAAGCTTACGGGAGGTGAGGAAAATGCTTAAAATACTTATCAAGCGAAATATAAAGCTGTTCTTCAAGGACAAGGGAATGTTCTTTACATCCCTTATAACCCCAATGATACTGCTTGTGCTTTACGTATCATTTCTCGGGAACGTATACCGAATGAGCTTTACGGATAATCTTCCCGCATTCATCGAAATTCCCGAAGCCGTGATCGACGGACTTGTGGGCGGACAGCTTATCTCCTCCATACTTGCTGTATCGTGCGTTACCGTTGCGTTCTGCTCCAATATGCTTATGGTGCAGGACAAGGCCAACGGATGCATCCGCGATATCACGGTATCCCCCGTCAGCGGAGCAAAGCTTGCTATCGCTTACTATGTGTCTACGCTTATTTCTACTCTCATAATTTGCTTTTCCGCAACAGCACTGTGCCTCGGATATCTTGCCGCAACGGGCTGGTATCTTTCCGTCACGGACGTGCTTCTCATTATTTGTGACGTACTGCTGCTTGCTTTGTTCGGAACGGCGCTTTCCTCGGTTATTAACTTTTTCCTCTCCTCGCAGGGGCAGATATCCGCTGTCGGCAGTATCGTAAGCTCCACATACGGCTTTGTGTGCGGTGCGTATATGCCTATATCTCAGTTTTCCGAGGGACTTCAAAAGGTGCTTGCATTTCTCCCCGGCACTCACGGCACCGTGCTTATGCGCAACCATGCAATGAACGGCGCCATCTCGGAGCTTGAAGCACTGGGTGTGCCCGCAGATGCGGTTACCGCACTGCGTGATGCCGTAGACTGCAATCTCTACTTCTTCGATACCAAAGTAAGCATCGGTGCCATGTACGCTGTTGTCGGCATTACCGTTGCTCTGCTTATCGCCGCTTATATTGTTCTTAATGCTGTTAAAATCAAAAAATCATATACATCTTAAGGAGAACCGCTATGTCAAAAACACTCAAGCGCACAGTAAAATTTTTCCTTATAGTAACCCCATTTGTACTTGGTATGATCGGCTACACATTGGCAGGACACCCCTTTCTGCAGGCATTCTACTGCAGTCTGCACCTTTACGGTATGGGTCAGAAGGAGCTCCCTCCCAACGTACTGATCGAGATCGCCCGCTGGGTAGGCCCCTTTGCCACCGCCGGATTATTGCTCACCATTATCAAATCCGCAAGACGCCACATACACAATCTTATCGCCAAGCTTTTTTCACACAGCGTTGCCGTATACGGACCTAAAGACGAGAAGAAGGCCATGCTCAAGGCACTCGGAAGACGCGGCATCGATATGGAAGGCGATGCAGTGAACGCTAACTGCTTCATCCTTCTCGGCAGCGAAAACGAGAACTTCGATATTTACCGCACCCAGCTTGCAGACAAAAATAAGGACGTGTACCTTAAGTGCGCTTCCCTTCCCGAGCAGGCAGGCAAGGGCAATCTCCACCTCTTCTGCCCCGAGGAAACGTCCGCTCGCGTATTCTGGGAAAAGAACTCCCTTTACGACCTTGCAACAGCAAATAACAACGTGCTTGACGTTGTTATCGTTGGCTTTGAAAAGCTCGGACGCGAGGTGCTTCTCAGCGCACTTCACGGAAACATTTTTGACCTTGACCAGAAGATCACATATCACATTATCGGAGAGAATAACGGCTTTACCGATTGCTATCACGAGCTTGATAAGATAACGGACCCCGTTATCTTCCATCCCGCCGCGCTTTCCGAAAATCTTGAGCTTATTAAAAATGCGGATGCCGTTATCGTAACAGCCCAAAAGGATCAGCTTGATATCCTCCATACCCTCATTCACGCAATTCCCGAAAAGCAGTTCTACGTATTCAGCGCCCATAAGGACGCAACAGCACTCATTTCCACCGAATTCGGCAACACCCGCCTTATCTGCTTTGATTGGAAGAAAGAGGCAATGAACCCCGCAAACATTCTGCGCGAGGAGACAGTATATCACGCAAAGCGCCTTAATATGTGCTGGTCAGGGAAGGAAGACGGACCCGATGAAGAGGCAAATGCTCTCTGGGCGGATATGGACACCTTTAACCGTTATTCCAATATTTTCGCCGCAAGCTACAGACACACCGTAGTCCGCAAGCTTGGCAATGACAAGCTTGAAGATAAAATGGAAATGCTCGCCGAGCTTGAGCACATCCGTTGGTGCAGATATCACTATCTCAACAACTGGACTCTCGGCACTCCCGATAACGGCGCAAACAAGGATAAGCCCAAGCGCATACATACCTGCCTTATCCCCTACGCAGAGCTTAGCGAACCCATGAAGGAAAATGACCGCAAGAACATTCGTTACTATCTTAAGATAAACAAGTAAAAAGGAAAGGAGTTGCCATGAACAACACAGAAAAAACCAAATACATTTCCGTTCTCGGCGACTCTCTCAGCACGCTTTCGGGCTATAATCCTCCCGAATATGCCGTGTTCTATGACTGGGAAAATAAGCGTACAGCCGGCATCTATTCCCCCGACGATACGTGGTGGGGCAAAGTGATAAACGCGCTCGGCGGCAAGCTGCTTGTAAACAACTCCTATTCCGGTAGCACGGTAACAAAGCACCCCTCTTGCGAGATAGAATCCTACGGATGCAGTGACGAGCGCACCTCCCGCCTCGGTTTTCCCATCATTGCTCCCGATGTCATCCTTGTACTGCTTGGCATCAACGACTGGGGCTGCGGTATGACTATATATCCCACGGAGAAGGAAAACGGCCTTAACGTTTTTTCCGTTGCATATACCGCAATGCTTGAAAAGATCAAAGGAAATTACCCCGATGCGGAGATATGCTGTATAACCTTTCCCCGCAGCTGCTACAAAAAAGACCCCGAGATGCAGATACCGTTTTACAAGGGCGGAGGCAGCTTTGCGGAATACTCTGACGCAATAAAAAAATGCGCAAAGGAATCAGGATGCCGTCTGCTTGATATTTACGATCCCGAAAACCCGTACGATACGATCGACGGCTTTCACCCTACAGCAGAGGGTATGCAGACTATAGCCGATGCGGTAATAAGTGCGTATAACGGAGGTAAAGAGAATGATAATTGACTCCCACGCACATTACGCGCACGAAATGTATGAGGGTGAATTCCCGTTCATTGACATCTCGGAAAACGGGTACGCGATCTCCCATTCCGACAGACAGGGAATGTTTGAAAGAATGAAAGAGTGTGGCATCTGCGCCTATATTGAAGCGGCAACAAGCTTCAAGAGGCACGAAGAACAGCTATCGCTTGCAGAAAAGTACCGAGGATACGTGTATTTTTCCGCAGGACTGCACCCGAAGGAATGCGCACACGTACCCCTCAAGCACAGAAAAAAGCTCATCGGAAACGCATCGGAGATCAGCGCGATAGCGATAGGCGAAACGGGGCTTGATTACAGCATCCCGAGGCGAAAACAGCACCGAATTCGGCAAAAAATGTGGTTTATCCACCAGATTAAGCTTGCAGATGAATTGAAGCTTCCGCTGATACTGCACGTAAGAGATGCAGATAAGGATGCGCTGAAGATACTCAAAAAGCACAAGAAACTTCTCCACGGCGGTGTTGCGCATTGCTTCCACGGGGACTATGCTACCGCAAAGGAATTTATCTCCCTCGGTTTTGCTCTCGGAATCGGAAGCAAGCTGCTTGAGGATAACGGCGAATTCTGCGAAGCGGTAATAAATGTTCCGCTTTCATCCTTGATTGTAGAAACGGATGCACCGTATCTCAGACCCGATATTAGCTACGTAGAGGCAAGCAACCGCCAAAAGAAAAAGGCACGCAACTCCTCGCTTATTCTCCCCTCGGTTATTGAAAAGATCGCCGCTCTGCGCGGAGAGGACGCCGGGTGCGTAGAACGTGCCGTATACGAAAACACCCTGCGTGTTTTCGGGATTTCGGCACCCTAAGCAGGTGAATGATATGATAAGAATAATGTTCGTCTGCCACGGCAATATATGCCGCAGTCCGATGGCTGAATTTATATTAAAAGATATGGTAAAGCGCTCGGGGCGCGAAGGTGAATTTGTTATCGCATCCTCCGCCACAAGCACCGAGGAGATATGGAACGGCATCGGAAATCCCGTATATCCGCCCGCAAGAGAAGAGCTTGCGCGCCACGGACTAAAATGCGGAGGCAAGCGTGCAGTACAGCTTAAAGCGGCAGATGCCGACTGTTACGATCTCTTTCTGTGTATGGACGGGGCAAACGTGCGCAACGCAAAACGAATTTTGGGTGAAGGCGCATCACACAAGGTAAAAAAGCTGCTTGACTACGCAGGCGGCGGCGACGTCGCCGACCCGTGGTACTCAGACCGATTCGATATCGCCTACGCGGATATATACCGCGGATGTGAGGCACTTTTAAAATCCATATGACAAAAAAGATGGGAAATCTCCCATCTTTTTTATAGAGAATAGACCCCATCGATCGTATACAGCGCGTATTAGCCTTCCCCTTGAGGGGAAGGGGGACCGCTTGCGGT
>JAZQFL010000018.1:0-5939 GCA_045539485.1 Eubacteriales bacterium | reverse complement strand
CGTTATCAGCTTCAGCGCAATGGCAAGGGCGATAACGCAGGCAAAAACGATAAGGAACACCGTTCCGTTAAAGGAAAGGGTGTAGCCCGCGGTCATAGCACCGCGGTATGGGAAAATCTTGTAAGTAAAGGCAAACAGCATAACCGACACAAGGGCAAGCCAGAACGACGGAATTGCCGTTGTAACGCCCGAGAGCGCAAGCAGGGTCTTATCCGCCGCCTTGTCTCTCTTCTTTCCCGCCACGGCACCGTAGAGGATACCGAAGATAAGCGAGAATATCATTGAAGATACCGTAAGCACCAAAGACCACGGTATGCGCGAGAACATTACCTTCCAGACAGACTCCTTATAGTAATGCGACTCGCCGAAATCAAGGGTAACTATTCTGCCGAGATAATCCAGATACTGCACGATGATGGGATCGTTGAAGCCGTATTCCTCGCGTATCTTCTCGCGCAGAACAAGGTCATCCTCGGGCACACCCGCAAAATAGGGCTGTGCGGGGTCACTGAATATCATTCTCGGCAAAAAGAAGTTCAGCGTTATGATGATGAAAAGCACAAAAAGCGAGCTTAACACCTTTTTTAGGTAATAACCTTTCATTCTTTTTCTCCGAACCTTTTACGGCAAATTGCACATTACTTTCGCAATGTGCAATTTACCGTTTTTTATTGTTTTACTGAACGGGCTCTACCGCTTTTTCTTTGAGATAACGGATAGAATAGCCGTTCCAAATGGAAGCACCGCGTACCTCCATCCAGCCCTCCCACTTCTGAGAGGTGTAGAAGGTTATGGTCTTCTCGGAATACAGGGGAATCTCTATAAAAAGATCCGCAACGTACTTCTGGACCGCTCTGCAGCGTGCGTACTGCTCCTCAGTATTGGGGGCAAGCTCCATATCCTTTATCATCCCGATAAGGGCATCGTCCTTTATTCCCGAATAGTTGAACAGGCGGACGGTATCCCCGCCGGGGTAAACACTGTAGCGCGCACTGTACATAAGCAGCTTATCTGCGGTAAAGGATACGGAATTGATTATCATATCAAAATCCGCGTGGTTGTTCTGCTTGATGTCCTCGGCATACGTGGAGGTCGCCTGATCGTACTCAAGGGTGATTCCGATCTCGGCAAGCTGGGTAGCAAGCGCCTTTACGGTAACCTCGTTATCGGGAGTTGCAAAAACGGTGAGCGTGATACCGCGGCTTCCGTTTGCATCCATTTTATAGGATGTGGTATCAAGCAGGGCATTTGCCGCGGCGACGTCCGTTTTGTGGTAAACGTAATTGCCGTTTTCATCAAGATATGCGTGGTCGTAATAATCCTGCACAAGGCAGTCGCCGACCTTGACACCCATACCGTGAAGCACCTCGTCGATAAGCTTCTGCTGGTCGATAGCAAGGGAGATAGCCTGACGGATCTCCTTGGTATAGCCGTTAAATCCGCCCTCCTTGAATGCTCCGTAGGGGCCGACGTTAAACAGCAGTGTGCTTACAAACTCGTTATTTACCGCACATATCTCGACCTTGTCATAACCCGCATTGTTCTGCACGGCATAAGCCTTGGAGGGCTTTACCGTATCCATCATAAGGTCGATGCTTCCCTCCTTAAGGGCATTGATGAGAACGTCCTCATTGCTCATAAGGATAACGGAAATGTTCTTTATAGGCTCGCCTGCGAACATCTCCTTAGTGAGTTTTTCATCATAATCGTCGCGGAAAGTAACGGTAATGGTGCTGTCCTCAATATAATCGCCTTTGGCAATGTAGTAAGCACCCGTACCTACGGGGTTGAGGTTCTTTTCCTTTGCGGGACTGCGTACAGTCTGCCAGATGTGCCTCGGGAGCACAACTATGGAGTTGCACACGCTCTTCATAGAGGTGTAGTTATTGCTTGCAAGGATAAACTCAAAGTCGCCGTCGATAACGGAGCTCTGATAGTAATCGGTAAGGAAGTATGCCTGGCTTCCGAGTGCACCCGCGTGCTTTATTATGTAATCAAAGGTAAACTTAATGTCCTCTGCAGTAAAGGGAGTGCCGTCGTTCCAGGAATGTCCTTCAACTACCTTGAAGCGGAAGCGCATCCAGTTAGTCTTCGGCACCGCGATAAGCGCACGCGCCTCGAACTCTGCCTCGGTCTCGGTTATAAAGTTACCTGCGGCATCAACGCCGAACTTTATACCCTCCCTCTCGCACTGCTCCTTCCACTGCTCCTCGGTGGGGTCGAAATACTCATATCCGTACACGCTTCCCTCTTTTTTTGGGAGAGCGCCCTCGTATTCAAGCAGTCCGTCGGCAAAAGCGAGCGGGTTTACGGAAACATCGACGGGAACGTATACCTCTCCGTCGGGGAAGGTGTAGGTCTCTCCCTCCACATAATCGGCAGGTACCGACACGCTTCCGAGCAGAGTGTCATAAAACAGACCGACAAAGAAGGTGGAGGACGATGCCGTGGAGGAATAAGGGTTAAGGTTTTTGGGGAGTGCCGTAGTGCCTATGCGAAGCGAATCCGCATATTTATCCTGTCTTACGGCACAGGAGGTCGCGCACAGAATAGATGCGGCAACCAGAATGAGCGCGATAATTCTTTTCATATTTATTAATAGGGTATCTGAGTACCGAATCCTATCTTATTTGCGGAGTTATCGAAGATCTCCTCCACAGTGAACTTGTATGCGGGTCTGGTAACCCAGCGCTCAATGTTGGGGAGGTGGTAAACGTCGTGCTGAGCGTTTATGAACTGCTGAATGAGGGGAAGATCAAAGGGAGAAACGGATCCAAGCTCGTTATGAGCGCCGACGATCTCCATCTTACCGCGAACCTCATAGGAAAGCACGGGGGGCTGATAGAACATAAGAGTCGCCTCGGGGTTTACCTGATAGTTTGCCCAGCTGTGCTTGAATGCCATTTCAACACTGTAGATGTGCTCGAAATCGATGGTCTTTTCTGCTTCCTCGGAGTAGATCCACTTCATAAGAAGCTTAAGTCCTCTGTCGCTGTAGGTCTTGTCCTCGGGGTCGTAGCTCTTGATGTGCTCGATGTAAGCGGCAAGAGCCTCCTCAAGATACTCCTCCTTGGGGATGAAGCCGATGCCCTTAACGGAGCCGTTAAGGCCTGCAGGGCCGTTAGAGATAAATACGGGGTCGTGAGATGTAAAAGAAAGGAATATCTTCTCGGGAGCCATCATCTTACCCTCCGAAAGCTCCTTTACGGTATTACCGCGGGTTCTGTATGCCCAGTTAAAAAATCTGTTAAGCTCGCCGCTTTCAAGTCTTGCTCTTTCCATGATAAATTCTCCTTATGTAAAGTAAATGATAATTAAATTAATGTGCAGATCAGTTGATCTTGATGAAGGGCGCATTAGATGCCTTCATAGAGGTCTGGCCGATGTTAAATCCGCATTCAAAGCCGTTTTCGGTGTAGTTGATGCCCTCGGAAACAAAGTCCTCGACAACAACTCCGCCCTCGCCGTCGGAAACGTCGTAGGTAAAGGTTATCTTATCGCCGTCTATGGCATAAGTACCCTCGCTCTCGCCCCAAACGTGCATGGTGCCGCCCGCAAGCTGCATAATGCTCACGGAGAAGGTGTTATCCTCCTTGAGGCATACGGAATAAGCATATACCATATTGCCCATACCGCCCGTCTTTGCAAGGTAGCCTACGTAAACGCTGCCGTCAACGTCAGCGGCGGAGGACTCGTAGAATTTAATGGGGTTGGAGGTCATGGACGCTACCATGTGGAAGGGGGATTCAAACACTCCGTCAATAATGACCGCATCCTTTATCTCCGCGGTCTGACCCTCGCCGTAGGTGTAGTTAAGGGTGATGGTTTCGTTATTGTCATTATCCTCGCCAAATGAATATGTACCGGTGTAATGCGCGGTTGCATTCTGACCCATTGCAGACATAACAACGTAAATATCCGCCGTGCCGTCGCTTATAAGATTTATAAGCACGCGTCCGTTTGTTACGCTCTCGCTGCCGCCCATGCTGACGGTGTTCATATATCCCGCGATAAACGTGCGGGAGACCGTAGGCGCCTTTTCTCCGCAGGATACCGCAAGCATGCAGGTAAGCACGGTGATCACTGCCATTATAACGGCTAATGTCTTTTTCATACTGTTCTCCTTTTCGGCATAATGCCGATGACTGTTGATAATTTAGTTAGCTAAAGTTCTTGTATTATACCATAAAGCCCTTGCGATGTCAACCGGATAAACGTTTTTTCTGCTGCAAAAATGCAATGTTTTGCCGCAAATACTGCAAAAACAGAAAAAGATGGCAACAATTGCCCTCAAAAAATGACGATTTTAAAAACCCGAGTTGCAAAAAGGCATTTGCGCGGTTGCGCAAATGCCTTTTTATTATTCACTAATAACCGAAACGGTCTCGCCCATAAGCTCGGCGTAGTAGGCTTTTCCTCTTGCCTCTATCACCGTCTGCTTTTTGGCGGTATCGGGATTCACAAGAACGAACGTAAGCCTTCCGCCGTTATCGATCGCAAAGCCCTCGCACAGCATACGCGTTTTCGGATACTCAAACATCGCGCCCTGCATCATTTCGTCGCTTTCAAGCGGATAAATGACGGAATCTGCATCTATGTGCTTTGCGCTACACTCAAACGCGCGGTACTGACCGCTGAAGCTCAGCTCACCGCTTTGGCTGTTGCGGGTAACGAGTCCGCCGCACCCGAAGGGGCCGATGTTCGGCCAACCCGTTTCGTCAAGCATCAGATTCCAGCCCGTAAAGGAGCTGTAGCCGCATTTAACGGCACGGGTGAGCATAATTGCCCATTTGCAAATATCGGTGGAATAATTATCGTAAAGGCGCGGGCCCGCTTCCGTAAAATGAAGCTTCAGATGCGGATATTTTTCCTTCAGCACGGCGGTCTGCTCCACCTTTCCGCCGTAATAATGGAATGCCGCCGCATTTGCCGCCTCTGCAACCTCTGGATGTGCCTCCAGCGTCCACAGCACTCTGTCGATGCCCGAGAAATTGTGGTCGTACATCCATATCTCGGTGTCGAGACCGTTCTCTGCAAGCTTTTTGCGGAGGGAAACTATATACCTTGCCTCGGTATCGGGATTCCACACGCAAGCCGCCATACGCGCATACTGATGGTTTTCCGGCTCGTTTTGCGGAGTTATGGCAGAAATTTTGATGCCGTGCTCGGCATACGCCTTGATAAAGCGCACAACGTATTCCGCAAAGCAATCCACGTATTCGTCGCGCATATGTCCGCCGCACATTTTGCCGCCCGTCTTCATCCAGCCGGGAGGGCTCCACGGCGATGCGAATATATACAGCTCGGGATTTACGGCAAGCGCTTCCTTTATCATGGGAATGACGTATTTTTCATCGCGCTTTACGGAAAAATGCTTAAGCTCCGTATCAAAGGGCACGTCGTCATAGGAATAAAGCTCGGCGGAATAGTCGCTCGCGCCGATGCTTACGCGCGCAACAGAAAGCCCAAGCCCCTTTTTGGTAAAAATGCTCTCAAGAAAAGCGGTGCGCTCCGCTTTTTCCATTTTATCAAGCAGATAGCAGGAGGAGCCCGTCAGCGCAATGCCAACGCCGAGAAAATCCTGCGCGGTAGCCTTTTGCGCCATTTTAAGTGTAACAGCCCCCGCAAGCCCCTCGCATTCAAAAACCTCTCTGTGCAGGCAATCTCCGTTTTTTCCTATAGAATACTGAAAAGCCATATAAGCCTCCCGAAGCATTTTTTTCAGTTTAGCATATATAAACGCAGAATACAAGAAAAGGGATGTAAAAATCCGAATTTTTACATCCCTTTTTATTGTTGAATTAAAGCTTACTCGGTTGCGCCCTGAGCCTTGAACTGCTCGTTTATCTTGTCTATTTGGGTCTGTGCTTTCTTTCTGGAGATCTTGTAGATGGTCTCGAAGTTGTTGCGGAGCATCTTCATCATCTCGGTAAGAGCTC
>JAZQFL010000017.1:0-3876 GCA_045539485.1 Eubacteriales bacterium | reverse complement strand
GTCTCGCTTGCATTCGGCGGAAGACTTACGGTTACAGACGCAACCGTAATAACCGTAGATGAAAGATGGTAAACAAATTGTTCCCCGATACACTCGGGGAGCAATTTGTTTTGTTATTCATAGAAACTTCACACAATAATGTTTTTATTTTAATAAATATGATGTATACTAAAGTAAAATGGATAAATATTTCTTGGAGAAATAAATGAAGGAAAAAGAAACCGCCGGTCCGATCCCCGATGACGGCGAAATGCACGAAAAACTCAAAGAACTTATGGACGAGGGCGCGGTAGAGTGGATGCATCAAAAAACGCGCGCGTTTTTTGACCTGATCTCGTACTACAAATGCGCAATGATGGAGGTTGAGACAAAGCTCAACGTATTAAACGAAGAATACTCCATACGCTATGACCGCAATCCTATAATGACAATAAAGAGCCGCATCAAAAGTGTTGACAGTATAAGAGGCAAGCTGAAGCGCAAGGGGCTTCCCTTCACGCTTGAGGCGCTGTCCGAAAACATCTATGATGTTGCGGGGCTCAGAGTAATTTGCGCGTTCCGAGAGGATGTATATTCGATTGCCGAATCCCTTTTGTCGCAGGATGACGTAACATTGATAAGACGCACGGATTACATAGAGAACCCAAAACCCAACGGCTACCGAAGCCTGCATCTTATAGTTGAGGTTCCGATATTCCTTGCAAGCGAAAAGCGCAAAATGAAGGTGGAATTACAGCTGCGCACCGTTGCAATGGATTGGTGGGCAAGCCTTGAGCATCAGTTACGTTACAAAAAGGACACCGTTTTCACCGATGAAATGTCAAAAGAGCTTAGTTACTGCGCGGCTGTAAGTGCCGATCTTGACGAGCGAATGAATAATTTAAGGCGCGCTGTTGAAAGATCCGACAGCGCAAAAGCAGATACAGAGGTACACAATGCTTGAACTTAAAAATATCAAAAAAATATACCCTGCGGGAAACGGCACTGTTGATGCCCTGCGCGGTGTAAGCCTTTCGTTCCGCGACAGCGAGTTCGTTTCCATTCTCGGCCCCTCGGGCTGCGGAAAGACAACTATGCTTAACATCATCGGCGGTCTTGACAAATATACAACGGGCGACCTCGTTATAAACGGACGCTCGACCACGGATTTTAAGGACAGAGATTGGGACGGATACCGCAACCACTCCGTCGGCTTTGTTTTCCAAAGCTACAATCTTATACCCCACCAGTCCGTGCTAAGCAACGTTGAGCTTGCACTCTCGCTTTCCGGTGTTTCCAAAAGCGAAAGAAGAAAGCGTGCTGTAGCCGCGCTTGAAAAAGTAGGACTCGGAGACCAGCTAAAAAAGCGCCCCGGCGAGATGTCGGGCGGTCAGATGCAGAGAGTTGCCATTGCGCGTGCCATTGTAAACGACCCCGATATCATCCTTGCAGACGAGCCTACCGGCGCGCTTGACAGCGAAACGAGCGTTCAGGTAATGGAGATCCTCAAGGAGATAGCCAAGGACAGACTTGTTGTTATGGTGACACATAACCCCGAGCTTGCGGAAAAATATTCCACCCGCATTGTCCGTATGCTTGACGGCGAGATACTGAGCGACAGCATGCCCGTAAGCGAGGAGGAGCATAAAAAGCTTACCGCAAAGCACACGGAGAAAGCAAAGAGCAAGGAAAAGAAGCCATCGCTTTCCTTCTTTACGTCCTTTGGGCTTTCGCTTAACAATCTTTTCACCAAAAAAGGCCGTACTGCGCTTACATCCTTTGCGGGAAGCATAGGTATTATCGGTATCGCCCTCATCTACGCGGTATCGCAGGGTATGACCACCTATATAAACACCGTGCAGGAGGATACGCTTTCTTCTTATCCTCTCACGCTTGAAGCACAGCATACAGACCTCGGCTCGCTTATGGAGACCTTTATGCAGGCAGCAAGCGCGTCCACTCAGCACGATAAGGATGCGGTATACCAAAAAACCGCGCTTTACGATCTTGTAAACGCGATGACAAGCATGGAGACCAAGGAAAACGACCTTGAGACCTTCAAAAGCTATATTGAAAAGCTGATGGCATCGACTGACGAGGAGAATGCCGATATAAGAAACGCGATCAGCGGAATTCAGTACACCTACAACACCGAGCTTACCGTGTACACAGAAAACGTGGACGGAGATATAATCCTTTCCGACTCTCAGGAGCTGATACGCAAGATACTTGCAAAGTCCTTCAGCAGTATGGGCATGGAAAGTATGATGGGCATGACAGACTCTTCCTCCTCTATGTCCTCGATGATGGGAATGGGTATGGGCACCCAGCTTGTAATGTGGCAGGAAATGCTTACAGGCAAGAACGGCAGCCTCATTAATCCCATACTCGAAAAGCAGTACGAGCTTGTTTACGGCTCGTGGCCCAACAGCTATAACGAAATAGTTCTGGTGCTTGACGAAAACAACGAGCTTGACGATATGACCCTTTACGCACTCGGACTTAAATCCGAAGCGGAGATAGACGAGATAGTCGATGCCGCAATGAACCGCACTGAGCTTAAAAAAGAGCAGAAGAAATGGAGCTACGAGGAGATATGCTCCATGGAATTTCGCACTGTAATCGGAGCCGACTGCTATAAGCTTGACGAAACCACAGGGCTTTACACAGACCTGAGAGCAACCGAAGCAGGCCTTCGCTATCTCTACGATAACGGACTCAAATTAAAGGTAACAGGTATAATCCGCCCGAACGAGGATGCCGTTGCATCCATGCTTGCAGGCTCCATCGGCTACACGAAGGCGCTTACCGAATATATCATTGAAAAAACCGCCTCCTCGCCCGCGGTAAAGGCACAGCTTGAGGATGCGGCACACGATATATTCTCGGGGCTTCCCTTCCGCGATAACAATAGCATCACTGATGAAGAGAAGGCAGAAAAGTTCCGTAATTACGTAGCTGAGCTTACAGACGAGGAAAAGGCAAAGGCATATATAACCGTTATGTGCATCCCCTCGGACGAGATGCTCCGTACGTCTATTGACGGAATAATGCAGAAAATGACCCGCGAGGATATGGAAAAAGCTCTTCTCGGCGGTCTTTCCCAGCAGACGGGTATGTCGGAAAGCGAGCTTGAAAGCTACGTTGCGGAAATGAGCGACGAAGACCTTAACGAGCTTTTCGAGCAGATCATCGCCGAGCAGGTAACGGCACAGTATGCCGCAGGTGTTCAGGCACAGCTTGCGGGTATGTCCGTTCCCCAGCTTGCGGGAGCGCTTACCATGTCGCTTCCCTCCTACACTACCGAGCAGTGTGTAAAATACTACGATGCTGTGCTTGAGTTTTCCGGCTCCTCCTACGATATGAATATTCTGAAGCTCGGCTACGTGGATATCGATATTCCTTCCACCGTAAACATCTTTGCCTCCACATTTGAGGAAAAGGATGTTATCGAGGACATGATACACGCGTATAACGAAAGTGTTGACGAGACACAGAAGATAAGCTATACTGACTACGTTGGACTTATGATGTCATCCGTTACCACCATAATTAACGCGATAACATACGTTCTGATCGCTTTTGTTGCCGTATCTCTTATCGTTTCCTCTATTATGATAGGAGTTGTTACGCTCATCTCCGTACAGGAAAGAACCAAGGAGATCGGTATTCTGCGCGCGATCGGTGCATCCAAAAAGAACGTATCCGGAATGTTTAACGCGGAAACGGTAATAATAGGATTTACATCGGGTCTTATCGGTGTAATTACCACCTACCTGCTGTGCATCCCGATAAACATCATCCTGCACAACCTCACGGGAATAAACAATTTAAGTGCTCAGCTGCCCCTCGACTTTGCAATGCTGCTTGTGGAAGTCGGAGGCCAAGCGGTCTTAG
>JAZQFL010000016.1:0-3675 GCA_045539485.1 Eubacteriales bacterium | reverse complement strand
GTTAACGGCGGTAAAAACATCTGTATTGCCGCGTTTAACAGATCGCTTAATCACGCGTACCACTTCGGAACTGCTAATATCACAGTTGGCGGCAAGGCGCAGGTTGGTACTATACGTTTTTCTTCGATCGATGCCAATGACGTGATATCCGGAAAAGTCAATATCACCGTAAAAGATTCTGCACAGATTGGATATATAAGAACTGGAAACGGCACAAATCTCGATGTTAACAGTCTTGTTGTTACATGGGAAAGCGGTAAGATCAGCAATTTCATACCAACCGAAGAGCGAGATATAGACGGTACAATTATCAAAACGACAGATTTTGATTCCGGTCCTGTATTAAGGTATTCGAATGCTGTCGAAAAATCTGCAGATTTTGAAAATATCTCCGAGTTGTTTGATAAGTCTGTTTTGATCGGTTCTGCTGAGGATAGTTTCGTTCCCCCTCATGAAACACCTACCGTAGATGATACAACACAAGATGCGGAAAACGAACCGTCAACTCCTGCAGAAACCACTGATGCTTTTAGTGAGGATATATTCGATATTCCATCCGATTATGTTGACCGGACGGATTGGGATTCAATTATAATTATTAGCGCAAGCGCGCTTATTGCGGTGTGCTTGATAGTTATAGTAGTTCTTCTCAGAAAGAAATAAAGGATTCCCGCACTTTTCCGGAAATGGAAGTGCGGGATGTTTTTATTTTCGTCTGTATTCGCTAGGTGTTTTTCCGGTAGATGCTTTAAAAACTCTGTTAAAGGTGTTCAGAGAGGAAAAACCGGATTCCATTGCTATCTCGGCAACCGTGCGCTCAGTTCCTTTGAGCAGGGCTTTTGCGTGGTTGATTCGGTACGTGGCAAGGAAGGTGCGGAAGTTCATTTTTGTTAGTGAATGCAGAGTCGATGATAGATACTTTTCGTGATATCCGAGCGATTTTGCCATATCATAGAGCGTTATATCATTGCTGAAATTTTCTGCTATATAGTTTATTGCTGCGTGATAAAGTGAGTTGTCACTCTTGTTACGTTCAATTAGCTCTGTCTTGCTTTCAAGCTCGGCAAAAAGAATATGCAAAATTCCTGTACGCTTGAGCGTTTCGCCGTTTTCTGAGGTCATTAATTCATTTAAAATATCTTGTTTGTCTGAAAGATCGATAACACAGTTTGCGGGAGATGTGTCCGGATATAAGCGGAAAAATGTGTGGACAAAATCATTGGAAAAGACCGCACACCACGTTTGGCAGGGCGTTTGTGATGTGTATTCATGTATTTCGTTAGGGAATATGAATGCGCCGTGCTTTTCGGGCACAGTAACCTTTTCGCCGTTTATGTAGGCAGTAAGAAGACCGGATACAACGTAAACGATCTCACTATATTCGTGGATGTGCGGAGGTACAGAGTATTTTTTATGAAAACGGCATTTGAAGGAATAGCTCTCGCCGATATTTTCGTTTTGATACTTTAACATAGCACATCTCCTTACTTTTTGGCTATATTATATCGCTTTTATGCTTTGCCGTCAAGCACTTCTCTGATATAATTTGATTGTAAAGCAAATTCTGATTTTACTTTTTGGAGGTATATTATGCTTCAGCAATGGACAAAAGAGCAGGCTTGGGAGTGGTATAACGAACAGCCTTGGATCCGCGGCTTCAACGGCTATCCTTCCAACTGCGTAAACCGCATCGCTATGTGGCAGGAGTACAATCACGCAGAGGTCATCGATCAGATCAGATACGAGTTCGATCTTGCGAGAAAGACCGGCCTTAACGCTGTACGTGCCATCATTCAGTTCGAGGTTTGGTATTATGAGCACGACAGCTTTATGAACAACCTTGAGGAGTATATTGCGTCTGCTGATGAGTTCGGCATCAAGGTTATGCTTACTATCGGTAATGACTGCACCGTTCCGAAGGAGCTCTTTATTCCCGCTAAGTTCGGCGAGCAGAAGGTTGACTGGGGTTATCACTCCGGTATCTGCCGCGGACCTCACGCAGGCGGATACACCGCTCACGGTTATATGGTTCCCGATGAGCCCGATATGCAGCCCAAGTTCTTTGAGATGGTTGACGAGATCGCTGCTAAGTATGCAAAGGATCCCCGTATCCAGATCTGGGACGTATGGAATGAAATTTCCAACGGCCGCCGCGGTGATATGAGCGTTCCTATGATGGAAAAGCTTTTCGAGATCATTCGTTCTCACGATCCTATTCAGCCCCTTACCGCTGACTGCTGGGCATATACTAAGGATCTTGATATTTCCAACTCCGCACAGCTCCGCGCTTGCGAGCTTTCCGATATCATCACCTTCCACTACTACGGCACTTTCCAGAATATGATAGTTCTTATCGAAAAGCTTAAGAAGCAGTTTGGCAGACCTCTTATTAATAACGAGTGGCTCAACCGTATTTCTCACAACAACGTTGATGAGATATTCCCCCTCTTCTATCTTGAGGAGATCGGTTCTTACCACTGGGGTCTTATTCAGGGCTTCTCCCAGACCTACGAGCCTTGGGGTACTTACATGAAGGATATCGAGGATCCCGAGTACTACGGCCCGAGAGACCTTACCAAGTTCCAGCACGACCTCTACCGCTTCAACGGTAAGCCTTACATTGCCAAGGAGATCCAGATCATGCAGCGCTTTGCCGCTATGGCAGATAAGCGCTACGAAGAAAGACAGGCTGCAAAGAACAAGTAATACAGAAAAAAGTCCCGTGATTCTTCACGGGACTTTTTAAAAAAAAAGAAAAGCGGTGCATCTTTCGAAGCACCGCTTTTTGTTAGTGATTAAAGACCGCGCTTTACGTAAGAGGTGTGGAGAATCTCGTGAGCCTTGTGGCTGCCGGGCTTTCCAAAGTACTCGTCGTAAATAGTCTTGATCATGCTGTTCTCGTGGGACTTGCGGAGATCCATTGCCTTATCAGCAGTGTAGAGGACCTGAGCACGTACTGCACGGAGATCAACAGTGTTGCGTACGCTTGCGGGCTGGAGGGGCTGTCCGCCGCCGTTTACACATCCGCCGGGGCAGCACATGATCTCGATGAACTCATACTGCTCCTCGCCTGCTTCAACAGCACGGAGAAGCTTCTTAGCGTTCTTGGTGCCGCTTGCAACCGCAACTCTGATGGTGTTATCGCCAAGCTTGTAGGTAGCGCGCTTGATACCCTCGGTACCGCGAACGTCCTCAAACTCAAGCTTCTCAAGGGGCTTACCGAGGATAACCTCAGCAGCGGTACGGAGAGCAGCCTCCATAACGCCGCCGGTAGCGCCGAAGATAACGCCGGCACCGGAACCAACGGAGAAGGGATTGTCAAACTGCTCGTCATTAAGAGCCTTGAAGTCTATGCCGCAGGTCTCGATGAGTCTGCCGAGCTCTCTGGTGGTAACAGCGATATCAACATCGGGAACGCCTGCTGCGTTCTGGTCTGCTCTGCCAACCTCAAACTTCTTAGCGGTGCAGGGGATAGCGGATACGAATACGATATCCTTGGGGTCAAGACCGTGCTTCTGAGCGTAGTAGGTCTTGTAAACTGCGCCGAACATCTGCTGAGGAGACTTGCAGGTGGAAAGATTGTCGGTGAGCTCAGGGAAGTAGTGCTCGCAGTACTTGATCCATCAGGGGCTGCAAGAGG
Organism: Eubacteriales bacterium; assembly: GCA_045539485.1. Lineage (GTDB taxonomy): Bacteria > Bacillota > Clostridia > Oscillospirales > CAG-272 > RUG12395. The sequence continues at coordinate 35 of JAZQFL010000016.1, read as the reverse complement.
TCAAAGTCGGAGGCCAAGCGGTCTTAGGAAGACAA
>JAZQFL010000015.1:0-3786 GCA_045539485.1 Eubacteriales bacterium | reverse complement strand
CGTTTTTACGGCGCATCCGCGGAAGGCGTCGATCCCTGCATGCCGCATAGCTTTGCGGCCGCGTAACCTGACCGGCGAATTTAATTTATTTGGAGGATATTATGATAGAAATAGAGAAGCCTAACATTTCGTCCGAGGATATGGACGAAACGGGTAAATCCGGCGTATTTGTTGTCGAGCCTCTTGAGAGAGGCTACGGCATGACCCTGGGAAACTCTCTCCGCAGAGTACTGCTCAGCTCTCTGCCCGGCGTTGCCGTTACATCTATTAAGATCGACGGCGTGCTTCATGAGATCTCTGCAATCCCCGGCGTTAAGGAAGACGTCACCGAGATCGTCCTCAATGTAAAGGGAATTACCGCTAAGCTGTATTCCCCCACACCTAAGACCGTATACATCGATGTAAACGGTTCCCGCGATATCACCGCAAGGGATATCGTTTGCGATTCCGATATCGAGATCCTTAATCCCGATCATCACATCGCAACGCTGTGCGAGAACGCTCACTTCTATATGGAGCTGACGTTTGACCACGGTAGAGGATACGTATCCAATGATAAGAACAAGCAGAACTACCTCGCTGCAAACGCTCAGAGCGGCAGCGGACTTCCGATTGGACTTATCTTTACCGATTCCATCTACACACCTGTTTACAGCGTAAGCTATGAGGTAGAGAATACCCGTGTCGGCAATATCACCGATTACGATAAGCTTACCATCAGCGTAAACACTAACGGGACGATCACCGCTAAAGAAGCGGTATCTCTCGGCGCCAAGATACTCAATGAGCATCTCAACCTGTTCGTGGATATGTCCGATACAGCAAAGGACACCGAGATAATGGTTGAACGCGAGGAAACCAAGAAGGAAAAAGTCCTTGAGATGACCATCGAGGAGCTTGACATGTCGGTAAGAAGCTTCAACTGCTTGAAGCGCGCCGGCATTGATACCGTCGAGGATCTTACTAACCGTACCGAGGAGGATATGATAAAGGTCCGTAACCTCGGAAAGAAATCTCTGGAGGAAGTAATCCAGAAGCTGCACTCTCTCGGCCTCGATCTGAAGCGCGAAGAAGAGTAAGCACCATCAATCATAACATTTAGGAGGGACACATAAATGCCCGGTACGAGGAAACTCGGCAGAAAGACTGACCATAGAATGGCTATGCTCAGAGGTATGGTTACTCTTCTGCTTGAGAAAGGAAAGATAGAAACCACTCTTACAAGAGCAAAGGAAATTGCTCCTCTCGCTGAGAAGATGATCACTCTCGGCAAGAAGAACACTCTTGCAAGCCGCCGTGCTGCTCTTGCGTTCATCACCAAGGAAGAGGTTGTAACCAAGCTCTTCAATGAGATCGCACCTAAGTACAGCGACCGTAACGGTGGTTACACTCAGATGTATAAGCTCGGCTTCCGTCGCGGCGACGCTGCAGAGATGGCTCTGCTCCGCCTCTTTGAGGAGCCCGTAAAGGAAGAAGAGAAGCCCGCAAAGAAGGCTTCCAAGAAGGCAGAGGCTCCCGCTGAGGAGGCTCCCGCAGCTGACGCTGAGTAATTAACAAACAAAATGGGTTCTGTCGTTCTCGACAGAACCCATTTTTTGCCTTTGAAAAATTGCCGTATGCATCGTTGCAGGCCACAAGGAGCAACCTCGACGTACGCTAGTACGTCATCGTCTGCTCCTTATGTCCGCGCCTCGCCTACAGCAATTTTTCTTTGGCAAAACCTTTGAAGACATAATTACACCATCAGCGGGAAAGTAAATAACAGCTTGCGTAATTTGAAGTAGATCTTTGCCTCGTCCGAAAGGGGCAGGGGATTAGTGCCTTTGCCGCATTCAAGTGTAAAGGCGGGGCGGTCGTATTCGGTTATAAACCAATCGATAAGTCCGCCGTAGGCGGCGCTTCCCGAGGGGGCGCTTGTTTTATATCCGGTTATCTGCGCTATGCGGCTTGCTATCGACCGAGCGCCTACGGGACAGCTTGAAAGCGTGGAATAATATATCTCCTCGCCCTGCGTGTGGAGGGATATAAGCGAGCGCACGTTATGCGCCTTGATGTAAGCGCAAAGCGCACCGCATTCGGGCTCGGATTCGGGGCAGGGACCGCTGTATTTTGTCGGACAGCCGCATTCAATACCGTTTTCCTGTTCTATTTGCTTGTATTGCATCCAACCCGCGTTATAGTTGTGGTTAAGGTCAACACCGCGGATATTCGCCTGCCAATGGGTGAAATCGTCTCCGTTTTCGCCGTTCATTCGCAAAATGCGCTCTTTTAGCGGGTTATTATCCGTAATGCCGTTTTGCTGAAGCTCTGCCCCGTCAACGTTGAAAAGCGGTATGATAATAAGCCGCTTTTCCCTGAAGATATATTCGGTGTCGGTGCCGTGGATGCGCCTTTTGGTTGCGTGTGCCTCGCAAAGCTCGTAAAGAAACCGAATAAGGGAAAGTCCCGTTATCCATTCCGAGCCGTGATGGCCGCTTATATAGAGGTATTCCGTTTCGCCCTCGCCGAATATTACGGCGCATATCGGCTTTCCCATTATAGTTTCGCCTATGTATTCAACTCCGATAAACGGATAAGCGTCCGTAAGCTCCTGCAGATAATTCATCAGCGTGTCTCCGTTTAGCGGCGCGCACTTAAAAACAGGTCTGTTCATATTCTTCTCCTTTCCGTTTCTGTTAAAGTATATTCGTGCACTCGGATAAATATTTGCAAAAGGTCTTTTGTTTTTCACATTTATGTGATAAAATCGTATCAAAGAAACGTCAAAGGATAATATGATGAAAGAAACAGAAATAAAAAACACGGCAAAGGGGATTAACACGAGGTACGCCGGCTTTGTGTTCCTTTCTTTTTTCGCTGTGTTCGTTTTGAATATACTTAATTCAACGGCGCTCAATATGCTTTTGCAGAGCATTGCAACGAACGTGCGTTATTCCTCAACGCTGTTGCCGCATGCGCTGTATTACTTTATGTCCGTGCTTGCGATAGTGTGGCAGTTTGCGGCAGTTGCGCTTATTGTTGATACAATAACGCGAGGAGAGAAGCTGCTTGCCGCGTCATCGTGTATGCTCTTCTTTTGCGCGATGATGGCAGGCTCGATGCTGCCGATAATCGTTGCGGCTGTTCAGTACAGTTCTCAGACGCTATTTACCCTTATGCAGTCGAACGCGGAAGCCTTGCTCACAGACGCAATTTTCGCCGTTCTGCGCATTGTGCTGGTTGTGGGCATCTGCCTTGCCGTTAGCATTATTGCGCGTAAAAAGCAAAAAAACCGCCTCTCGACGGCGCTTTCCGCGTGCCTGTGGTGCTCCGTGGCGCTTGTGCTTCTGTCAATGCTCGTTATATTCATTCCGAACACCCTGCCTTTCCTGCAGAGCGCGGGTCAGAACGCTCTCAGAAGCCAGCTATTTAAGATAATTATGGAGTACGTTCTCCTTGCAGTTTACGGTGTTATAGGTTATGCGGTTGCGGCGCTTACCGTCCGTTTTGCGGATAAGAGATTTAATTAAGAAAAATGCCTCAAAAACGCGTTTGCGTTTTTGAGGCATTCTTTATTGTGTTTGTTTATTATCGGATCTAATTAAAGCTGAACGTGAAAACGGCTTCCGGGTCGTCGAAATTTTCGTTAGGGACCCAGGTTACGGTTTTGTCGGTAAGATTGTAGACAACGCTGTGGACGGTACAACCGTTTCCGTCGTCATTCTTCCAGCTTCGTCTGCCAACAGTCTTAAGTATCTCCATTGCGGCCCATTCGTCCTTAACTGTTCCGAAGTCGGATCGTAGCCA
>JAZQFL010000014.1:0-4363 GCA_045539485.1 Eubacteriales bacterium | reverse complement strand
ATAGATGCAAGGACCGCCCGAGAGGTCTATCATATAGTGGTAGAAGGTAAAGGGCTTGCCCTCCGCATCCTTTTCCAGCATCAGCTCTGCAAGCTTCTCATACTGGTCAAGCACTATGGGCATATCCTCCTCGGTAAGCTCTGAGGGATCGCCCGCCGCGCAAACAACAGGCTCCATGCTGAGCTCGTTAAAGCCGAGATCGAGCATTACCTTCAGGTCCTTAAGGAAATCGGGGTTTGCGTGGGTAAAGGTACCGCGCATATAGTAATCCTTGCCGCCGCGTGCCTCAACAAGCTTCTGGAATTTGGGAACTATCTTCTCCCAGCTTCCGTTGCCCGCATAGTCAACGCGGAAACGGTCGTGTATCTCTTTTCTGCCGTCAAGGCTGAGGACCACGTTACTGCACTCGCGGTTTGCGAAATCTATTACGTCATCGTCTATCAGCACGCCGTTGGTGGTAAGGGTGAAGCGGAAGTTCATTCCCTTCTCCTTTTCGATACTGCGCGCGTAGGAGACGGGCTGTTTTACAACGTCAAAATTCATAAGCGGCTCACCGCCGAAGAAGTCGACCTCAAGGTTGTGGCGCGTTCCGCTGTTTTCCACAAGGAAATCAAGCGCACGCTTACCGACCTCAAACGACATTACAGCACGCTCGCCGTGGTATTTACCCTGGCTTGCAAAGCAGTAAGAGCAATTAAGGTTGCAGGTATGCGCAATGTGCATGCAAAGCGCCTTGATAACGCCTGCGGTCTTTTCCTTAAGTGCACCTGCCATAGGCTCAAAGGTATCGGGCGCAAACAGCTCACCGCTGTTCTTTAGTTCCTCAACCTGCGCGTAGCATTCCTCTATATCCTTTTGGGTGATGCCGTTTTTTCCGAGATACTTTGCCTTAATGGAGGCAATTACCTCCTCGCGGCTGTTTTCTTCAAACAGCGATATAATATCGTACGCGACCTCGTCCACCGCGTGTACGGCACCGGAGCATACGTCAAGCACTATATTATATCCGCCGAGCTTATACTGATGAATCATTTTATCCTCCACACTAAAAATGTCGCCGAAACGGCGGCATTTTTATGTTACTTACTTCTTGGTGCTCTCGCACTTCTGATTAGCGATACCGCAGCTGGTCTTGCAAGCAGACTGGCAAGAAGTCTGGCACTCGCCGCATCCGCCCTTCTTTGCGCTCTCGCAAAGGTTACGGGTCTTGATAGTCTTGATATGCTCCATAATAGCACCTCCAAAAAATCTTCCTATAAATTCTACCACTTTCTTTGACCAATGTCAACAGAAAAAGCGTATTTTTACCTTATTCTACGCAAACAACACCGTTTTCTTTGACGGTTATCTTCATTCCGTCCTTCACGTAGTCAAGGAAATCGTCGCCAAGCGAGTCGATAACGGGCATACACACATCATCAAGCCATACGTCCGCAAGCACAGAGCCTGCCGCCGCAAGGCTGACTATGGGCTTAGAAAACAGCATACACGCGGGCTGGCGCTTCATTGCGCAAGCACAGTACAGTACAAGACCGCCCGTGGTGGAGCCGATAGTCATAGGAAGGCACAGCGCCTTATTCGCCATCTGCTTGCCGTAAAGATCGGGGTTATTCTGATCTCCGCAGGTTGCGTTCTTATCGCCGAACTGCAAAGCCTTCTGGAAGGATGCGAGGGTATTAAGTCCGCCGTGGGAAACAAGTGCCTCAGCACTGACGGTTCCGTCCGCTATAACGCGTCCCTTAAACTCTTTCATCACTTGTTACCTCCCTTCGTTATCTGCATAAGTATCTCGTCGTCCGTGTAATAACGCGCGGTCGTGTAGGTACGGAGCTTGTTTGAGGATGTAATTACGGGCATCTTGCCGCAAAGAGGATTGTTCATATACATAAGCGGGCAGATGTACGAGGTAATAACACCCGTTGCCTTAAGGCGTGCGGCATATTCGGTTGCGTTGAACTTTTCAAGCACATCGGGCGCGGCGGTAAACACCGTGGGGATCACCACCTTGCTGTTTCCTGCCTCCTTAAGGGATGCTTCCACCTTGTCCGTCCAATCCTTAAGCTGCTGCAGGCTCATATGCGGGCAACCCATAAAGCAAAGCTTGGGGGCGGCATTGATGTTCTTCCAGATAACGGGGTAATTCTTATATACGCGCTCAAGCTCGGCATCATCAATAACGTAGACTTGAGCATTTTCGCTTATAAGGCTATCGCCAAGCTCAACTGCCTCGGGGGTAAGGTTTTCGATATGGTAAAGACCGACAGCACCGTTTGATGCGGTTGCGGCGCCGAAATCCTTGAGATATGTACGAACACTGTCGTCAAGCTCGCTGCCGAGCCACTTGTCAAGCCCCTTGATATAAGGGACAGCCTCCATTACCTTCATACCGATAGCGGAGCCGAGAAGCTGTGCTTCGGGCTTTTTGGTGGTCTTTATCTCAACTATCCAGGTAGCCTTTCTGCCCTCATCGGTAAGCAGTCCGAAATACGGAACGTAACCGACAACGGAGCCCATAATATCGATAATACCGGAATTTCTGTTACAGCGCGCACCGAGCACGGAGTTTGCGTATACAACAGCGGAGGATTCCGCCCAGGAGAGAACGTCGCCCTTTTCGGGGGTGTTGCCGACCTCGTCCATATAGCAGGTGCAGGTGAATGCCTTATCATCCTTTAATCCGAGCGCTTCAAGCTGTTTTTCGTAGCTTTCCTGCTTGGAATACATAAAGTTGTTGAAGATGAAATTCTGCAGAAAGTTTGCAGGCACGTTCTTATCAAGGGGACGGGGGTCGACCGAGAATTTCTGCGTTGATACCGCACCCGCGTCGATAAGCTGCTGCATAAGATCAAACACGGGTGTCATCATCTTAAGTCCGAACGAGGTAACGAGGTGGTTATAATCACTTGTTACGGGAACAAGCTTTTCCGCACCGAACGCATCGCCGTACTTAACCATGGTCTTCATAACCTTGGCAAGCACCTCGCCCCTGGAGCCGTCAAGTATTGCTTGCTGTTCTTTAGTAAGAATCATCATATTATCCTTTCTATATTAAATTTGATTTTTGATGCAACGCATCAAAAATCCACCTTAACATTTGCCGAAGGCAAATATTTCACTGCGCCGTAGGCGCAATATCACTTGCCGAAGGCAAATTTCACTCGTCCGCAGGACGAATATCACTGCAATGAAGCTTACAGCTTCATTGCTATGTCCCACGCCTGCCAGATAACGGTGCGCAGGTTGCCCACCTTTGAGGCATCGCCGATAACGTGCACATTTCTGCCCTTTGCCGCAAGGGGGGCGGGCTTGTATCCGACGGAAAGAATAACGGAATCTGCCGCTATATCAAAGCTGTTACCTTCCTTATCCGCAACCTTAACGCCGCCGTCTGTTATCTCAAGCAGCTTGGTCTCAAGATGCACGGGCACCTTATTTGTCTTAAAGAAATCGCGCAGATAGCTGGTATTTGCGAGGCAAACACCCTTTGTAGTTACAAGGTCATCCTGCATTTCAACAATAGTGGGATTCTTACCCTGCAGGTAAAGCTCGTATGCTATCTCGCATCCCGTAAGTCCGCCGCCGATAACGACAACGTTTTCCCCTGCCTGCTTATTGCCAAGCAGGAAGTCTACCGCTTCAATGCCCTTTTCAAAGCCCTTTACGGGAATCTTATTTGCAACCGCACCCGTTGCGATTATCACCTCATCGGCACCGAGAGCGGAAATATCCTTTACCTCGGTATTAAGCTTGATATCAATGGGATATTTTCCTATCTCGCGCTCATACCAAGAGATAAGCTCTCTGTCCTTTTCCTTATAAGAGGGCGCCGCCGCGGCAACGAATACACCGCCAAGCCTTCCGCTCTTTTCATAAAGCGTTACGCTGTGGCCGCGCTTAGAGAGGACGATAGCCGCCTCCATACCGCCGATACCGCCGCCCACAACTGCGATCTTCTTCGCTTTCTTTGCGGGGTCGATGTGATATTTTTTGGACTGCATCGTTTCGGGGTTAAGCGCACAGCGCGAAAGTCCCATAGTATCGGTAAGGTCCTGCGTGTTTGCGTGGCCCTTGGAGGAAGAGAAATTAAAGCATCCCGCGTGACAGCAGATACAGGGCTTTATCTCCTCTACGCGCTCCTCAATAAGCTTGGTTACCCACTCGGGGTCTACAAGGAACTGGCGCGCAACACCGACACCGTCGATAAGTCCGTCGGCTACTGCCTTTGCACCGACCTCGGGCTCCATTCTGCCCGCACAAACAACTGGAATGTCAACAAACTTCTTTATGTGTGCAACGTCCTCAAGATTGCAGTTCTGGGGCATATACATCGGCGGATGCGCCCAGTACCACGAATCGTAGGTAC
>JAZQFL010000013.1:0-4108 GCA_045539485.1 Eubacteriales bacterium | reverse complement strand
CTTGGCTCACAGAACGACATGGCTACGATCCGACTTTGAATCGATCATCATAAACAACAACCCCGAAACGGTTTCAACGGACTACACGACCGCAGACAAACTTTATTTTGAGCCGCTTACGGTCGAGGACGTTATGAATGTTATAGAATTTGAAAAGCCGGAGGGTGTTATCGCGTCTCTCGGCGGTCAGACCGCGATAAATCTTGCCGCACCTCTTGCCGCAAGAGGAGTCAAGATAATCGGAACTGATTGCGAGGCGATCGACCGTGCGGAAAACCGCGACGCGTTTGAAAAGATACTTGCAAGTTTGAACATTCCTCAACCGAAGGGACAGGCGGTTACGGACATCGAAGAGGGCGTCCGCGTTGCCGAACGTATCGGATATCCTGTTTTGGTTCGTCCTTCCTTTGTTCTCGGCGGCCGCGCCATGCAGATCGTTGCAAACGAGGAGCAGATCAGACATTACCTCAAGACCGCAGTTGAGATAGATGCGGACAAGCCCGTGCTTGTTGACAAGTACATTCAGGGTAAAGAGGTCGAGGTGGATGCCGTTTGTGACGGACGCGACGTATTCGTTGCAGGTATTATGGAGCTTATCGAGCGCACGGGAGTTCACAGCGGTGACAGTATCAGTGTATATCCCGCTTTCAGTATTTCCGATAAGGTCAAGGGTAAGATCTTGACTTATACAAAGCAGCTCGGGCTTGGTATCGGAATTGTCGGTCTGTTTAATATTCAGTTCATCGTAGATAAGAACGATGAGGTATTCATCATTGAGGTCAATCCGCGTTCGTCAAGAACGGTTCCGTTCCTGTCGAAGGCAACAGGATTCTCGCTTGCAGATATAGCAACCGAGGTCATTATGGGTAAATCGCTCAAGGAACTCGGAATATTTGATCTTTATCCGAAGGAGAAGGACAGATGGTACTGTAAGGTTCCCGTATTCTCGTTCAGAAAGATCAACGGTGCCGATGCGTATCTCTCTCCCGAGATGAAGTCCACAGGTGAGGCTATCGGTTACGATAACTCTTTGAATCGAGCACTTTATAAGGCTCTGCAGGCCGCGGGAACGTCTCTGCAGAATTACGGAACGGTTCTTGCGACAATTGCCGATACGGACAAAGAGGAGGCTCTTCCGCTTATCCGCCGCTTCTACAACCTCGGATTCAATATTGAAGCTACCAGCGGAACGGCAAAATACTTGAAGGAGCACGGTATACGTACACGTCTGAAGCACAAGATAAGCGAAGAAAGCAGCGATATTCCGGATGCGATGCGTCAGGGCCATATTGCGTACGTTATCAACACCAGCAATGAGGCAGCGGGAGATTCTCAGAAGGACGGGCACGAGATCAGAAGACTCGCGGTTGAAAATAACATAACATCGTTCACCTCGCTCGATACGGTAAGAGTTCTGCTCGACGTTCTTGAAGAGATGACGATAACGATTTCTACAATAGACAGCTAAGATGAAAGATACGATTTTTGAAATAGTTTCAAACCGCAAAATTGCGGATAACACTTATGAGACCGTGCTTTCGGGTGATATTTCGGATATTAGTGCACCCGGACAGTTTGTTAATATTAAGCTTGACGGTTTCTATTTGCGCCGTCCGATATCGGTATGCGATGCCGAGGACGGCAAGCTGACGATAATTTATAAAGCCGTGGGAGAGGGAACTGCCTATATGGCATCCCTTTCCGCGGGTGACAAGCTGCTTGTGTTGACAGGGCTTGGAAACGGATACGACCTGTCCGTCTCGGGAGATAAGCCTCTGTTGATCGGCGGCGGTGCGGGAGTTCCCCCTATGTATATGCTTGCAAAACAGCTTATAGCGCAGGGCAAGGACGTAACGGTGATACTTGGATTCGGTAAAGAATCCGAGGTGTTCTACAAGGAAGAGTTTGAAGCTCTCGGAGCAAGGGTAATTGTAGCAACCGCGGACGGAAGTTACGGAGTGAAGGGATTTGTTACAGACGCGCTTCCGGATGAGTATTCGTACTTTTACACCTGCGGTCCTGAGCCTATGCTCAAGGCACTCTATGACAAGACCGAAACTTCGGGTCAGTTCAGCTTTGAGGAGCGTATGGGATGCGGATTCGGTGCGTGCATGGGATGTACGTGTAAGACAAAGTACGGAAATAAGAGAATTTGCCGTGACGGCCCGGTTCTCGTAAAGGAGGAGATAATATGGTAAATACTTCTGTTCAGCTCAGCACTATGCATCTTGATAACCCTGTTATCCCCGCCAGTGGAACTTTTGGATTCGGTTACGAATTTGCAGAGCTTTACGATATTAATATTCTCGGCTCCATATCCATGAAAGGAACTACCCGCGAGCCTCGTTTTGGTAATCCCACACCCAGAATTGCCGAGTGCAAAAATGGTATGATAAATGCTGTAGGACTTCAAAATCCCGGTGTTGAAAAGGTAATAAGTGAGGAATTACCAAAGCTTAAAGCCTGCTTTAATAAAAAGGTTATGGCAAATGTCAGCGGCTTTGCCGTAGAGGATTATGCTTACACCTGTCAGATGCTTGATAAAGAAGAACAGGTTGGTTGGTTAGAGGTTAATGTAAGCTGTCCTAATGTTCACGGCGGTGGTATGAGCTTTGGCACTAATCCTGAGGCTGCCGCAGAGGTAACAGCCGCTGTTAAAAAGGTTACAACCAAGCCTGTAATTATTAAGCTTTCGCCCAATGTTACTGATATTGTATCAATTGCCAAGGCTTGTGAAGCCGCAGGCGCAGACGGTATAAGCCTTATAAACACTCTGCTTGGTATGCGAATTGACCTTCGCACCAAAAAGCCTGTAATAGCCAATAAAATGGGCGGTTTTTCGGGCGACGCTATCTTCCCCGTAGCCGTTAGAATGGTTTATCAGGTAGCAAATGCCGTTAATATTCCCGTTGTTGGAATGGGTGGCGTATCCACTGCCGAAGATGTTATCGAGCTTATGCTCGCGGGTGCCACAGCAGTTGAGGTTGGCGCTGCAAATTTAGTAAATCCTTTTGCTTGCCGTGATATCATTAACGATTTACCGGCGGCTATGGATAAATATAAAATCAATTCACTTAAAGGTATTATAGGAGGATGTAAATAATGGGTAAGGACGTAATTATTGCTTGTGACTTTTCATCGGCGGCCGATGTTTATGCATTTTTAGATAAATTTACAGGTAGAAAGACTTTTGTGAAAATCGGTATGGAGCTTTTCTATGCTGAGGGTCCGCAAATCGTAAGGGATATTAAAGCAAGAGGTCATAAAATTTTCCTCGACTTAAAGCTTCACGATATTCCTAACACCGTTAAAAAATCCATGGCAGTTTTATCTCGCCTTGATGTAGATATGACCAATCTTCACGCCGCAGGCACCATCTCTATGATGGAGGGCGCTTTAGAGGGTCTTACCCGTCCCGACGGTACACGCCCCTTACTTATTGCCGTAACTCAGCTCACCTCTACCGACCAAGAGAGAATGGAAAATGACCTGCTCATTAAAGAACCTATTGATAAGGTTGTTATGCACTATGCATCTAACGCCGCAAAGGCAGGCTTAGATGGTGTAGTTTGCTCACCGCTTGAAGCAGGTAAGGTTCACGATACTTGCGGAGCAAAATTCTTAACCGTTACCCCCGGTGTTCGCTTTGCAGACGGTGACATAGGCGACCAGAAACGAGTTATGACCCCCGCTGAAGCAAAGAGAATCGGCAGTGACTATATTGTAGTTGGAAGACCCATTACTGCCGCCGAGGACCCCGTTGCAGCCTATGAACGCTGCTGTGAAGAATTTATTGATTAATGCGTAATGCGTAATTATAATAATTGAATATAGATTTTTTGAAAAAAGAAATTTATTATAAACGAGGTGGAAGAGTTTGTCTTTAATTAATTGTAAAGAGTGCGGGAAAGAAATCTCCGACCAAGCCAAAGCCTGTCCAAATTGTGGCTATCCTTTAAAGAAAAAAGGCAAAGGTTTTGCAATAGCAAGTTTGGTTTTAGGTATAATTTCTTGTGTATATTCATTCTCAATGCTTACAACTATTTCTGAACCGGATATGCCCAAAGCTGCCACAATAGCAATGGCTGTATACATAATGCTTTTTGGG
>JAZQFL010000012.1:0-4384 GCA_045539485.1 Eubacteriales bacterium | reverse complement strand
CGTGGGAGTAACGGCAACAAGGCGGCGCGTTGCGGGGTTCATGGTGGTCTGCCACATCATCTCGGGCTCGTTTTCACCAAGTCCCTTGGAGCGCTGTACGGTGTATTTTTCCTTACCGAAGGACGCGACTATCGCATCCTTTTCGGCATCCGTATACGCAAACTGTATCTTATCCTTGCACGTGATCTCAAAAAGCGGAGATTCGGCAATAAATATCTTGCCTTCCTTAATGAGCGTGGGAAGCAGGCGGTAGAACATCGTAAGCAGAAGCGTACGAATCTGGAATCCGTCCTCGTCCGCATCGGTACATATTATTATCTTGCTCCAAGAAAGATCCTCGGGGCGGAAGGTGCCGATGCCGTCCTTTCCCTTGCCCTTTATTTCCGCACCGCATCCGATAACGCGCAAAAGGTCAAGTATGATATCGTTTTTGAGTATCTTATCGTAACCGCTCTTTAAGCAGTTAAGCGTTTTTCCGCGCACGGGAATAATTGCCTGATATTCCGCGTTTCTGCCGAGCTTACAGGATGACATTGCGGAATCGCCCTCAACTATATAAAGCTCGCGCCTTTCCCTGTCCTTGGAGCGGCAGGAAACGAACTTTTCCACACGGCTTGCGGCATCGTCGCTCTTTTTTGCAAGTGTCTTTTTAAGGTCGATGCGGCTTCTTTCCGCTTCCTCGCGGCTTCTTTTATTTACAAGCACGCATTTGATAAACTGCTCCCTATCCATCGGGTTTTCAAGGAAGTATATCTCAAGCTGCTTAGTGAGAAATTCGGTGACGCATTTCTGCAGGAAGGGGTTATTGACCGCCTTTTTGGTCTGGTTTTCGTAGGATGCTTCGGTAGAGAAGCTGTTTATAACAAGAACAAGCGATTCCTCGATATCGGAGAAGGTTATCTTCGGCTCGTTTTTGTTGTACTTTCCCGCGCTTCTTATTACCTTATCGACAGCGGAAACGAATGCGGCACGCGCCGCGCGGTCAGTAGCTCCGCCGTGGTCAAGAGGGCTGGAGTTATGGAAATATTCGATTCCCGAAAGTCCCGAGGTGAGGCAGAAGGATATCTGCGCAAGCACGTTATAATCGGGCATGTCCTCGCGGTCGCGGCCTCTTGCCTCCGTAGAGAAGAACACAGGCTGTGTAAGCCCGCGCTCGCCGGCTATCTCGGCAACGTAGTCGATTATTCCGTTTTCATAAAGGAAGGTCTGCTCAGTGAACGTTCCGTCCTCATTTTCAACAGCAAGCTGGAATTCAAGACCCGCGTTTACAACAGACTGACGGTGAAGCATATCAGTGAAATACTCCACCGGAATGTTTATATCGGTAAACACCTCGATATCGGGCTTCCAACGTATGACCGTACCGGTACGTTTTTCCTTTCTTTCAAGCACACGCTCGGTAAGCTCGCCTACGGGAAAGCCTTTTTCGAAGTTCATTTCCCTTACCATCGTACCGTCATAGGACCGGACCTTCATATATTCGGATGCGTACTGAGTTGCGCACGCACCGAGTCCGTTGGTGCCGAGGGGGTATTTGTAGTTGGCATCATCGGAGTTATTATTGTATTTACCTCCGGCATACAGCTCGCAGAATACGAGATGCCAGTTATACTCACCCTGCTTTTCGTTATATCCGAGCGGAACACCGCGGCCTCTGTCGTCTACTTGAATGGACTTGTCGCGGAACATGGTAACGCGGATAAGCTTTCCGTAGCCCGAGCGCGCCTCGTCAACCGAGTTTGAAAGTATCTCAAACACGGAATGCTCGCATCCCTCAAGTCCCGCCGTACCGAAAATAACGGCAGGGCGCTTACGCACTCTGTCGGGTCCCTCGAGCTTGGTTATGCTGTTGTCATTATACGCCTGAGCCTTCGCGTTAGCCATATCTTGTCCCTTTCAAAGAAAACTTACTATATATTGTAGCATAGGGTTGATGATTTGTCAACTTTTCATTCGTATGAAGAAAAAACTCCCCGTGGGGAGTTTTTTCACATTATATTTCCAGTTTATTGCACGATGATTCCGCTTGTCTGAATGTTCGGGAAGTCCTTACGGAATTCTCCGTTCCATACGGGGAACTTTTCTCCCTGCTTCCAGAAGTTGCCGGAGTTTGCTATTATCTCCGCAAGCGCCGTTCCGTCGGTAAGAGCGGGAGTTCCTATGGGATAATTGAGTCCCTTGTAGGAGGACTTTTTGTAAACAGCGGAAATGGCGTACTGCTGCTCAAGCTCGCAGGCAACGGTACCGTAATTGCAGTTATAATGACGCGCACCTGAATCATAATGGGTAATATCGTAAGCTGATTTAGCTGCGGAAATATTACCGGCATTCACACAGTACTCAATTGTAGTATTGCTTTTTCCGACAATTCCCGAAACACCTATTGCCTTGGTAGTTATAGGGTCTGTAACGTCACCGTAGTTTATGCAACCGTAGACACATCCCGCATAGCTGGAGCTGCCGGAGTGATAACCGACTATTCCGCCGAGATAATCCGCGCCGTCGCCATAGCTTGTTATATCGCCGTGGTTTTCGCAGCCTATTACGTACACGCCTTTGCTTGCGCTGCAAATGAAGCCGCCGCCGATACCGCTCGTTTTAACGGTCGCATAATTCTTGCAATACTGTACCGCACAGCTGCAGTTCCAGTTCTGAGCCTTAATAATAAATCCTGCGGCGCCCTTTTCTCCCTCGATGGTGACACTGTCGGCGATCACGCAGTTTTCTATCAAGCCGTCTCTCGTCTCGTAGGTGATAACAGCGCAGTAGCTGCCCTTAAGAGAGCTGTTAGTTACGGTAAGGTCCTTAACGGTTCCTTCCCAAAGGCACTGAATAAGCGCACCGCCCTCCTCGGCATCGTCTATGTAAAGACCCGAGATAGTCTTGCCGTTTCCGTCGAATGTTCCGAAAAAGCTCTCGTCGCTGTACTTTTCGGTTCTTTCAACGTAATAAGCATCTCTTCCTATGGGCTTCCAGCTTCCCTTCTCGGCATTGCACACCGAGGAAAGATCGATATCGTTCATAAGTATGAGACCGGGGAATATGAAGGTATCGGAGGGCGAGCTCTTGTCGCGGAAGCTTTGAGCCGCCTCATCAAACATGTCTCTGTACAGAACAAGGTCCTCTGCGGTGTATATCATATAAAGACCGTCAGAATTTGCTGTAAGAGTCTTAGGCTCCGGCTGTGCGTCATCCTGTGAACCTTCCGTACCCGCCGAGTTACCCTCTGCATCCTCAATGCCGCCGTCAGGATCGTTTACGGGAGGATTTGTTCCGCTCTCCGATCCGCATCCCGCAAGCGCGGTCGCAAGCACCGCAGCAAGAATAAGTAAAATAAATTTTTTTAAAATACTGTTTTTCATTTGATAGTCTCCTTATCAATAATCACAAGCATTTTAACACAGCTCATATGCTTTTTCAAGAGTTTTATGAAATTGAAAATTTCATAGGCTTACTATAATATCATCCATACATCCCCCGGGAGGAAGCATTGGCAGAACGAATTCGTCCTTATCTATCGCGCAATCGATTATGTACGGTCCTTCGCATGAAAATGCACGTTCAAGGGCTTTTTCAAGCTCATTTACCGTGGTTACGTGCTCTCCGTCTGCACCGAAGGAACGTGCAAACGCCGCAAAATCGGTCTTTCTGTTAAGCACCGTGTTTGAATAATGCTTATTGTAAAACAGAGTCTGCCACTGACGGACCATACCGAGAACACCGTTATTCATTATGACCACGACCACCGGAACATTGTAAGTAACCGCTGTAGCAAGCTCATTCAAGCACATACCGAAGCTGCCGTCGCCCGTTATCAGCACAGAGCGCTCGCCCGTACCGTATGCGGCTCCGATAGCCGCACCGAAGCCGAAGCCCATGGTGCCAAGCCCGCCGCTTGAAACAAACCTTCTCGGTGTTCTGAAAACCAAGTTCTGTGCCGACCACATTTGATGCTGACCCACATCGGTACAAACCGCAGTGTTTTTTCCGATGTGCTTGTTTACGTTAAATATTACGTTGCGCGGTGTAAGCCCGCTTCTGTTATCGAGATAGCGCTCCTCTGTCCTCCTAAACTCTTCCACTTCACTCTGCCACTGTTTTTTCTCACTTTGTGAAACTGCGGCAATAAGCGAAGCCAAGGTCTCCTTTACGCCGCCGTGCAGACCGCATGCGGAGTTTACTGTTTTTGAGATCTCCGCCTCGTCCACATCAACGTGAATTATCTTGGCATTTTTCGCAAACTTAGCGCGGTTTCCGGTTACGCGGTCGTTAAAACGCACACCCAAGGCAACTATCACATCCGCTTTATGCATCGCCATTGAGGAAGCGTAGTGTCCGTGCATACCCTGCATCCCGAGAAAACGTGGATGCTCTGTCGGTACAA
>JAZQFL010000011.1:0-3747 GCA_045539485.1 Eubacteriales bacterium | reverse complement strand
GCTGGTCGATATGGGTGACGGTATTGTGCTGTTGAATGCAGAGGATGCCGATTCCGTATAT
Source organism: Eubacteriales bacterium (assembly GCA_045539485.1). Classification (GTDB taxonomy): domain Bacteria; phylum Bacillota; class Clostridia; order Oscillospirales; family CAG-272; genus RUG12395. Next base: position 3,686 of record JAZQFL010000011.1, on the reverse strand, counting down.
AATCTTCTCGGTCATCTTTGGGGCCTGCGCCTTAACGGCGAAAGACTGTATGCGGAGATATGGGACGGACAAAGGTATCTCAAAAATATAGCCTCCGATATGGCAAAGCGTGCGGATGCCATCGGTATTCGAAAATCGGAAACGCTGCTGCAGCTTTGTTATCAAGTATCCCAACCGAATATGGTGATAAATGTCATAGCCGACGACGGCATCCCGATATTGGGGGATAAGGATTTTGAATGCGGAGTGTTCGTTGACGGAGTACAGCTCATCTATGTGAACAGAGATGATAATGAACTAAGAATTTATCTCGAGCCCGGCGAAAGCCACAAGGTAAAAATCGTTGTAAAGGGCAAGGACGGTGTTTATTACACTAAGGAGCAAAGCCTTATCTCGCAGGCGGGGAAGATGCTTCGCGGGGAGTTTGTCATAAACATGAAAGCAAATTCCTCAAATAAGTTTCAGGTAGTTGATAAGGACACAGGTTACCTTGTGGAAGCTGTGGTCATATTCAGATCGGGAAAGGATAACTTCTACGATACGGACTGCATTCACACCGTATTCGATTCCCCGAAAAAAAGAACCCAATTCCAAAACCTCGATATACCTGCAGGTGAATACTGCGTTGAAGTAATAGCAAACGGTTACAGCTCATATTATAACAACATCACAGCAGAAGATAGGAAAACGGGCAAGTTTGTTTTTGAACTGACACCGCTTGAGACTGCACCTATACAAGGTAAAGTCAAGAGCTCTGACGGCAAGGTGCCGGAAGGAGTTAAGATAGAGCTTGTTGATGTGAACGGAAAGATTCTTGCAAGCACGGTAAGCTCAGCGGACGGTTCTTTTGCCTTTAACGTCCCGCTTGATAAGCTTGCAAGCTATTATGCAGTTTGCACTGCTGAGGGCTATACGGTCTGCAAAGCGAAGGTCTACTCCAATACAAACGGCGCTGCGTATGAAAACGTAATAGTTATGGAGCCCGTTATCCCGCCGAGCGCAGTTGTTGCCGAAGGCGATGTTAACAGCAGTATTAAGTGGTATCTGCTCGGCGACGGCACGTTGTCCGTATCGGGAATCGGTAATATGCCGAGTTATGGTAAAAACGGTGTAAAGGACCAGCCGTGGGCAGAGCATTTTAACAGCATAAGGAAGATAATCGTAGGAGAAGGTATAACAGGGCTTGGGGAATATAGCTTTGCCCATTGCCGAAATCTCAGAGAGGTCTCGCTTCCTTCCACGCTTCAGCATCTCGGAAACGGAACGTTTGCTTTCTGCGGCAGGCTGTCGGATATCGTCGTGCCCGATTCCGTTACCGAAATGGGCTGGGATGTTTTCTATGCCTGCACAAACCTAACAAACGTTAAACTTTCGGGTAACCTCAAGGCGCTCGGAGCAAATGCGTTTTACGGATGCCGCTCTTTGCGTATACTTACCGTTCCGACGTCCGTTAAGCTTATAAACGTAAAGTGTTTCTACGAATGTAAGGCGCTTGCAGCGGTGTATTTTATGGGCAGACCGCCCGAGATAGAGGCTTCCGCATTTGATGGTGTAAGCGGCAGAACTGTGCTTTACTTTATTTCGGGTATGCCGGTATGGACGGCTCCGGTATGGACATGTAAGGGCGTAGATTACAAAACCGCTTTCTTTGTGCCCAATATGCCTGCTGACGGAAGCATGCTCGGCTCGGGTACTGTAGACGACCCGTATCAGGTACGTACGGCTCAGCACCTCGACTCGGTGCGTAATAACCTGACCGCGCATTATTTGCAGATGCGCGATATCGATCTGTCCTCTTTTGAAAACTTCCTGCCGATAGGTAAGGGTGTTCCCGGTGGGGCAACCACCGGCAAGACCAAGAATTACGATTACGGCGGTGCGTGGTTTGAAGGAACGTATGACGGCAACGGCTTTAAGATAAGCGGATTGCGTATCTGTCAAACGGAGCTTGACTGCGTCGGCCTTTTCTCTGGCGCCTCGGAAAAGGCTGCGTTGCGCAATATAAACATTGAAAACGCATACGTTGAAGTTGACAAAGTCTCCACAGATTATTATGCATTTTACAAAGAATATGAATTGGAGTTCTATACTTATGCGGGAGTGCTCGCAGGCTCCTGCTACGGCACTATTGAAAACTGTACCGTGTCGGGCGAGCTTAAGGTGCTGAACGGCTGTACCGTTTATGCGGGCGGTATCGCCGGAATTTCATACAACGTGGAAAAGTGTGATAATTACGCGAACATCTATGTATTGGCAAACAGAAACGCAAGTTCCCGGACTGTGGCGGGTGACGTTGTTTGCGGCGGAATAGTTGGTCAAACCGTAAGCATATCCTCCACAACCGTCAAGCATTGCCGTAATTTCGGCTCGGTTACTGCCACGGCAGGCTTATCGATGAAGGTTGCGGGTATATCGGCGCATTACGGATATTTGCTTGAATGCATAAATTACGGAGAAGTTACGGCGAAATATGATATTGAAACCGGCTCGTGGAAGACGGAAGTGTATGTGGGAGGCATCTCGGGAGATCTGCAAAGTGCCAATGTGACCGGATGCATAAACACAGGTAACGTCAAGTCGCAATGCTATGTCAGCGGCAGTGATGTAAACAAGAGCAATAATTTCATATTACATCTTGGCGGTATTGCGGGACACGCAGGTCTTAGGGGTTACGGCACTGTTGTTAACTGCCTTAACGGCTGTGGCGAGATATCGTATGAAATAATCGATAAGACCGACGAAAGCGGAAATGTGATAGATTATAAGCTTTCATCCGATATTTACCGCATTACGGAGTTCCATCCTTATACTCAATCGCAATTCAGATACAATTATTCTCTTGCAACTACACTCGTAAACGGCAAAACGGCAACGGAAAGAAAAGAGGAAAACGGTTTTAACGGAGGAGATATCTCCAAGGAAGAATTCGACCGCCGCCTTGCGGAGCTCGTTGCCAAAATCGAAAACTGATAAAAAGAAAAAGCTCCGAAAGGAGCTTTTTCTTTTGAAGCAGCTTATTCCTTAATAAATAAAAATTCCCATTCATATAAAAACAAGAGCGGATAATAATATTATCGGAGACAAACGGTGCGCCCGATAAAGACGCATCGGGCGTACTCCTTGAAATAGATTAACCTAAAAACAGGAGAAACCACAAATGTCTAAGAAGACTCTCGTTCCCAACGCACAGGGCGCCCTCGATCAGTTTAAGATGCAGGCTGCAAGCGAGGTTGGTGTAAATCTTACCAATGGCTATAACGGCAATCTTACCTCCAAGGAGGCAGGTTCTGTCGGCGGCCAGATGGTAAAGAAGATGATAGAGAAGTACGAGAACGATATCGCAACCAAATAAGTATCTTTAAATACGAAGAGAAAGTTTGTACCGGGCAGAAATGCCCGGTATACATATTTTGTGTGTTGCTTTGTGAGATGTGCACAATTTGGGCGGGCGGTTTTGTGCAAAATGTTTGCCTAATGTCGAAAACGCAAAAAAACGATATTTTTTCTGAAAAAAGTGTTGACTTTTAAAAACGAAAGTGGTATACTAACAAAGCTGTCGCGAAGAGCGGCGGCGGAAACCGGTCATTGAAAAGAGAACAACAAGAGAGGAACGCACTTTTATTGTAGAGATACAATGTAGTGAGGAACTCGCAATTCTTTAGAGTACTATACAACTCAAAAAAAGT
>JAZQFL010000010.1:0-3044 GCA_045539485.1 Eubacteriales bacterium | reverse complement strand
AAGATTTTTTTACCTTTTTTAACCTTCATTGCCAAAGCATACGCACAAGGGCATAGGGAAAACTAACAAAAAAGCGGAGGAAAAACAAATGTCAAAGCTTATCAACACAATTGAAAAAACGTGCACTGCCGCGCGCAAACTGAATTTCCCTGTTTACAAATTAGAGCTTGCGGCGGCGGCAGAAATAACCGATATAAATAATAACAAGGAGACCATCTCCTTTTCTTGCAGAAAAAAGATAGGTCTCCTGTGGATAGTATTGGGTGTTGTATTAATTATCGCGATGATTGCTGTCCGATTTACGAAAAAGCGTTGATCACAGCTCGTAAAGCACGCCGTCGCGCATCTCGAGCACACGGTCGGCACAATCGGCTACCGTCATATCGTGGGTAACCACAACAAGCGTTTGTCCGAGAAGGTTTTTCGTTTCCGTAAACAGGCGAAGGACCTCCTCGGAATTTTTTCTGTCCAGATTTCCTGTCGGCTCGTCCGCAAACAGTATCTGCGGGCGGTTGATAAGAGCACGGGCAAGGGCAACTCTCTGCTGCTGACCGCCTGAAAGCTCGGAGGGCAGGTGGTGCAGGCGGTTCTCCAGATCCAGCGCAGAGATGAGCTTTTTCATATGCTCCTCATAGGTATGGTCCTCCCTTGCACACATAACCGTGGGCACAAGGATATTTTCAAGCGCGGTAAGCTGAGGAATCAGATTGTGGTTCTGGAAAACGATACCGATATGATTACCGCGGAAGCGCGCAAGTGCATCGGGCTTTAATTTAGCTATATCCGTACCGCGTATGGTAACCTTGCCGTCATTTGGCCGCATAAGTCCCGCACAGATGTGAAGGAAGGTACTTTTGCCGGAGCCGGAAGAGCCGACGATAGCCACAAACTCCCCGTCCTTAACCTTCAAATTTGCGCGGTTGCAGGCATAAACTACTTGGTCGTACTGCTTATAATGCTTGATAACGTCAACTGCTTCAAGAATATATTCAGACATAATATCACTCCGCATAAAGATTTTTTTCGTCCGTTTCCTCACCCTTTACCGCACGCGCACAGCATACAAGCACGGCAGCAGCAACGGAAAGAAGAGATGCGGCAACTATCACCGCAAACAGTACAAAGCTCGGGCTTGCCGACGTAATAACGGGCAGATCGGCAAAGAAGATGTTCGGAAGCACGCGGTCACAGAAAGCGGCGGCGCCTTTGACCGAGGCAAAGCAAAGCGGCAGGCTGATAAGCACGCACGATGCAAAGAACACGGGAATATCACGCAAAAACAGCTTTATTATCATTCTGTTTTCGGCAAACATCGCCCGCAGTATCGCCATTTCCGCACCTCTCTTGCGATAGAACAGCGCAAGAGAGTAAACAAGCGGCAACAGCGAAACGGCTACAACCGCATAAGCGGTAAACACCAGTGTCTCCGACCAAGCCTCGGCGGATCTTTTTGCCGTATCGGTCTGTGTTCCGGTATACTCTATCGTTCCGAGCGACCAGAAGTCATTCAGCGCCTTTATTTCGGCTGCGGCATTGCTTTCCGCATCAATGGCAATATCAAGCACCTTGTGCTCGGGAAGTACACCTGTGAGCTGAGAATAAAGCTCGTCGGATACGTAAAGCTCAAAGCCCTCGTTTGCGGAAGGCGCATTCTTAATAACTGCCTTTACCGTAAGCGTAACGGTCTTATAAATATAGTTCTCCGCCATCTGGGATATCTTGTATACTCCCGTAGAGCCATCCTCGATAGTTCCGCGTGAATTTACATATATCCAGACCGTAAGCCTGTCACCGGGCTTGAAGGAATATGCCGCAGCATTCTCGGAGGTCTCTCCGACGATAACGTCATACCCGCCCGCAAAGGATGCGGCATCGCCCTCTACGTCGTAAATGTCCGCAAGGCTGAGCGCCGTAGTATTATTGCAGGCAAAGATCCTGAAATAATCGGTAATGCTCTCGCCGTCAAGATAAGGATTTGCGGCGGCAAGTCCCGCCTTTTTAACGGAGGAGGAATCCATTGAGATAAGATGCGAATAAAAGCGCGCATCGTCAAAGGGTGCCTTTTCGCTTACGTGCTTCACTCCCTCTATTTTCATAAGTCCGTCATAGGCAACCGCGTGATCGGCACTGTCGTCTAGAGTAAGAGTATACTCCGCTCCGTATTCGGCTAAATGTGCACGGCTCTTTTCAAGCGAATCGGAGCAGGTAACGGCAAAGAAGAAAACAGCGGCACACACGGCAAAGGAAAGCGCCGTGGAGAATATAAAACCCCTGAAGCGCCAAAGTGAAAGGCGCTCGTAGCCTGCGGGGAACGCCTTGCGCACTCCGAGAACAGAGCCTCGGTGCGAGGAAACGATATCCGCGCCTCGGCTTGATGCAAGCAATCCCTCGGGCAGAGCAAGCGCAAGTGCCCGAGTTCTGATGTAAGCGGCAAGGAAGGATGCCGAGGCTACACACAAAAGCACCGCAAAGCATAATCTTAATCTTAGATAGAACTCACCGCCCGCAAGCTGTGAAGCTGCGGCAGATGCAAGTGCACCGCAAACGGCGGAGAGCGGAAACGTGGTAAGAGCACAAACAAAAAGCTCTGTGCCCGATGTAAGCGCAAGCCTGCGCGTGTCTGCGCCCAAGGTTATGTAAACGCCGAAAACGAATCTCTCCTGCCTTGTGCGTATTCCGTAAAGCACGCAGAGGAACAGAAGCGCGATCAAAAAGGCAATTCCGAATCCAAGCGCCGTCAGCGCTGTGTTATCCTTTTGTAGGAAATAAAGCCTGTACTCGGGAGAATATCTTACGGAGACAGAGCCGTCATCATCGAACATACCGAGAAAGCGCTCTACGTCATGTGCAAGGAACTCCCTTGCTTTAGCGTAGTCGGGCTTTGTAAAGCGGACGTAAACGTCGTATCTGTCCCCGCCGTTTACGGTATGCTTTTTCATAAAAGCGTTCTCGTAATATCCGCGTGCGGTACGCGAGGGTCTGGTGCCGAGGATAACGTCCTTCTGCTCGGAATTCAGATCCATATAGCAAACGTGCCAGCCATC
>JAZQFL010000009.1:0-2529 GCA_045539485.1 Eubacteriales bacterium | reverse complement strand
GGCTACGATCCGACTTCGGCGGCACGCTCCCTTATGGCATGATGCGCAGGGCTTTTGTTATATGCGCGCTGTTGCTTGCTTTTTTGCTTTTCCCCGAGAGGGTATTTGCGGAAGAGAGGACGTTTACCTACGTAGCAGGTGAAGACAGCACGGCGGAGGATGCGGCAGAAGCACTTGAAAAGGCATTGCCGGACGAGCTTGGGGATTTCAAAACCGACGCGCTTGATATCATAAAAAACGGAAGTGCGGATTTTGACGGAGAGAGCATTTTTGAAAAGCTCTATACCTCCGTTCGTGACGAGCTTGCGGGGCCGATGAAGCTGTTTTTTGCGCTTTTGTCGCTTGTGATCTGCTCGTCGGTTTTTAAAGCGCTCTCTCAGGCGGTAAAGAATGCGGGTGTTTCCTCGGCTTTTTCGCTTTGCTCGTCGCTCTGCTTTTGCAGTGCCGTGTGTGTTCCGATTTTGCGAATTATAGAGCGTTCGGCGGCTTTCCTTCATTGGCTTGCATCCTTTATAACGTCGCTTCTGCCCGTGTTTTCATCCCTTTACGTAGCGGGCGGAAGCATAGCAAGCGCGGCTTATGCAAGCTCGGGGGCCTATATGCTTACGGTGCTGATAGAGGAGATATTTGCGGAGCTTCTGCTCCCGATCACCAAGCTTCTTTTGGCAATTGCTGTTACAGCCTCGGTATCTCCCCTTGAGCTTTCGAGCATCGTTAAGGTAATAAAGGATCTGTTTACTACCGCGCTTGCGTTTCTGATGATGCTCAATTCCGCCGTGTATGCCTTAGGCAATCATATTGCCGCCGCAAAGGACGGAGTTGCAATGCGTGCGGTGCGCTTTGCGGCGGGCAGCTTTATTCCCGTTGTCGGCGGTGCCGTGGGGGAGGCAATGCGTACCGTGGCGGGCAGTCTTTCGGTAATCAAGGCAGGGGTAGGCTGGGTGTGCTGTGCGGCAATGATAATTATTTTGCTTCCTCCTATCGTTTCCGTGCTTTTATACCGCACGGCTATCGAATTTGCGGGCGCGGCGGCAAGGCTGTGCTCGCTTGGTACTGAGGCAAAGCTGCTTGACGGAGCGGTTTCGGTCTGCAATCTCCTTGCCGCGCTTATGGCGGCATCGGCGGTGCTTTTTGTGCTTGCGGTCACTCTTTTTATCAAAACGGCGGTGGTATAGTGAAGGAAATGATACTTGCCCTGTGCGGCGCTTCGCTCTTTTGCGCCTTTATTTCCGTGCTGAGCCCCGAGGGCGGTATCGGGCGCTTTGTCAGCCTTGTGGCTTCACTTTTGGTGCTTGCGGTCGTTTTTTTCTCAATATCGGATATCGAGATACCGATAACCGAGCCGCCCGCGGCGGAGGAGGGAAGCGAGTACGCATCCTCATCGGATTGGCTTATCGAGCGGAGTGCACGGGAAATCGGCAGAAGCATTTGCGAGTACGTTTTATCTGCTTACGGCTACGAGGGAGCAAAGGTGAGCGTTACTCTTGACGTGGCGCAAACGGATGCCATAGAGCTTGTTTACGTGTGTATAGATCTCAGGCACGTTAATGCCGTGCGCGGAGCTTACGAGATAGAGGCAGAGCTTGAAAAAAGCCTTGGCTGTGATGTGGAGGTAATGGTTAAGTGAAGCTTTTTGAAAAACGGGGAGCATGGATACTTTTATGTGCCGCGGCGGTCGGAGTCTTATTGATGCTTCTCGGCGGCGGCGAAAAGGAAACAGCCGTAGAATACTCGGACGAAGCTTATGCACAGCACATAGAAGCGGAGCTTCTCGCGCTTTGCTCGTCCGTTGCGGGTGTTTCGGACTGCAGTGTGGCTGTCAGCTTTTCTTGCGGATATACTTACGAATATTCCTCGCGAGGGGATATCGTTGCCGTAAGTTGCCCCAAAGTGTGCGGTGTTGCCATAGTGTGCAGGGGCGGGGAAGTGCCTACTATCGAGCGCGAGCTTGTTAAGCTTGTGTCCGCTTATCTGGGGCTCAGTGCATCGCAAATTTCGGTTTCGGGAAAATAATGGAATATTTCGAAAAACGGGCGAATAGAATTAATCGGAACATAATTAAGCCGCAAAGCGGCAAGGAAGCGAGGATGGTTTATGAAAAACTTTTTCGGTAAGCTTTGGCAAGGAACTAAAAATGCGGTCCACCGCATAGGCAAGCGTAATTTTGTACTTATTCTCTGCGTTTTCGGCATCGGTGTTGCTGTTTATCTCAATTTTCTTCTTTTTAACCCCTCGGGGACGGACGTACCCTACGGTACTTCAAATATGGAGGATAACTACTCCGCAGATGACGTGGCGGCAAGTAATTCCGCGTCCGATGAGCTTGAAAATTACTTCGCTTCTACGCTCCTTGACAGACAGCGTGCAAGAGATGAAGCATTAGAGGTGCTTCGCACCGTGGTCGCGTCCTCCGAGGCGCTTGAAACCACAAAAACGCAGGCGCTTGCGGATATCTCCGTTATCGCAATGGATATCGAGAGGGAATCAAACATCGAGACACTTGTAAAGGCAAAGGGCTTTGAGGATTGC
>JAZQFL010000008.1:0-11303 GCA_045539485.1 Eubacteriales bacterium | reverse complement strand
GAGGCTCCGTTGCGGGAGGCTCCGTTGCCGGGGGCTCCGTTGCCGGAGGCTCCGTTGCCGGGGGCTCCGTCACAGGCTCAGTAATAGGCTCCGTAATAGGCTCTGTGGTATATACGTCGGTGAAATCGGGCTCGGTTCCACACGACACAAGCACCGCAAGCTGTAATACGCAAAGCAATGCGGCAACAAAACGCAGCAGTTTATTCATATCCGTTTCTCTCCTTATTTTTTGGCATCCTCAAGGGCGTAAACAAGAAAATCGTAATAGAATTCGGCTTCATCGGGTATTTCGTGGCACTTCTTGTACCAGAATTCAAAGTACGGGCTGTCATAGGGAAGGATATATCTGTAAAGATTGTTATCGGGCATTATAAAAACGAGCTTTTCCGTTTCGCCGTTTTTATACTTCTCCGCGTATTCGTCGTTATATTTGTAAGCAACGGTGTTTTCCACGTACTTATCGGCACGGTACACCATTACGTACACGGCGGTAAGGCAAGCGCAAACACACAGCACAACGGCAATTATCCCCGAATACCGTTTTTCGCACGCAAGGCATACGATATGCGAAATTGCACAGCAAATGGGAACGAAAAGAAGAAGCGCTGAGCAAAGGCAGGTGCGTGCGCCTATTTCGGGCGAAAGGAACATCGCCGCCTGCAAAGCCGCCGCAAGAAGACAAAATGCGGGGGGGAGGAAATCCCTGTGCTTTATGAATATAACGAGCATCAGCGCGAGCATAAGCACACACGCAAGGCCCGTTACACCGAAGGCCATGCCCCAAAGAAGCTCGCTTCCCGAACCGGAAAGGAGCATATAAACGTAAAACGCGCACGAAAGCACGGAAAACGGCGTAAGCAGCATAGCAAAAACGGACAAGCGCTTCATTTTCAGCTCTCTCGTCTTTATAAGCAAATAGACGGGCACCGAAACAAGCAAGAGCGCGTAAAGCACCGTGCTTCCCTTTTCGCCTATATTGTAGTTCACCACTACGCTGATGTTACCCATAATGCGCTCGATAAGCGGCTTTGCGTAGAAATCGGGGTAATAACCCGTTCTTGCCTCGTTTCCGGGGGCGAGATACAGAATGCCGAAGCAGATCAGCCCCACGGCAAAGCAAGCGGCAAACACCGCCACAAGACGCTTTTTTTCACCTTTTTCACGCTCCTCAAGCCACGAGCGCATAAGAAAGTAAAAGCAAACGGCAAGAAAGCCCGCGCTTGCCTGCTCGGTGGACTGACCGACAAGCACTCCGCACAGAATGAGTAAGGGTGCGCATTTTCCGCCTCCCCGCTCGTAAAAAGCGAGCGAAAAATACGTAAATGCCAGAAGAAGCGCCATCGGGAACAAATAGTTTACCGAGCCCGTTGCCCAGTACACCGTGCCCTTTACCATTTCAAGCGGCAGAGCGGCAAACAAAAAGCAGGAAACAAGCAAGGACACACCGAAGCGCCTTGTAAAAAATCCGTTTTTATGTGCGCTTGCGGCAATGGCCGCGGCAAAAAATACCGAGGCGCCGATCGCCGCCATATTGAATACTCCGAACAGAGTAAGTCCCTTATCCCAAAGCAATAATTCGACAAAGAGGTGAACGAGCACACGCCCGTTCACCTCTTTGAAATGTCTTATATTTTCGGAAAGAAAGTACTCGGGAGAGCGCACGAAGGTGGCATAGTAATAGTCGTCTCCAAACAGAACAAGGGAGAAGACCACTACCGCCTGAAGGCAAAGGAAAAGCGCGAAAAAGCCGTAGCAAAGCTTTACCGCTTTATCCGTTGAGGTCCAAAATCTCTTCATACACTTTCTCCGTCGTGTTAATGGGGAATTTCGTTATTATTGCCGTCGGAACGGCCGGTCTCGTCGGTGTTGTACTGTCCGCCGTCGCGCGAATAGCGCTCGGTTTCCTTTTCGGCCTTTTCCTTTGCCTCTTTTTCAGCCTGTTCCTTTTCAATGGCCTTGCGGCGCTGCTCGTTTTCCTCCTCGCTGCGGCGGCGCTTTTCCTCGGTCATTGCTTCAAGCTCCTCAAAGGTGCACTCGCGCTCCATTGCGGCCTTGAACTGTTCCTCCTCCATTACCTCGTTCTTTACAAGGAACTCGGCAATGAAATCGAGCTTTTCGCGGCTCTCGCTAAGCACACGCTTTGCATCCTCGTATGCCTTATCAACAATAGCCTTGATCTCCGCATCGATAAGGGATGCGGTCTCCTCGGAATAGTTGCGGTCGCTTGAGAAATCGCGGCCGAGGAACACCTCGCTGTTAGAGTGCTCGGAGCCGTAGAGTATCGGGCCGAGCTTTTCGCTCATACCGAGGCGGGTTACCATATTGCGTGCTATCTGGGTTGCGCGCTGAATATCGTTTGATGCTCCGCCGGAGACGTCGTCAAACACTATAGCCTCTGCCGCGCGTCCGCCGAGAAGCATTGCTATCTCCTCGCGCATTGCGTTGCGGTATACGCTGTACTTATCCTCGGTGGGAGGTGTAAGGGTATAACCGAGCGCTCTGCCGCTGGGAACGATGGAAATGAGGGTTACGGGATCCTGCGTTTTCATCTTATAAGCAACGATAGCGTGGCCCGCTTCGTGATATGCGGTCTTAAGCTTTTCGCTTTCCTTGATCTTTGCGCTCTTCTTGGGAGTACCTACGATTATCTTGAGGGATGCTTCCTCGATATCGTTCATACCGATAAGCGCCTTACGCTTTCTTGCGGCTATCAGCGCCGCCTCGTTTAAGAGATTTGCAAGGTCTGCACCCGTAAAGCCCACGGTCGTCTTTGCCACCTTGGAAAGGTCAACGTCAGCTTCAAAGGGCTTTCCTCTTGCGTGTACCTTCAGTATGTCCTCTCTGCCCTTCAGATCGGGGTAGCCTACGGTTACCTGGCGGTCAAAACGGCCGGGACGGAGAAGCGCGGGATCAAGGATATCGGGGCGGTTGGTTGCGGCAATTACTATTACGGCATCGTTGCCGTTAAAGCCGTCCATTTCAACGAGAAGCTGGTTAAGAGTCTGCTCTCTTTCATCGTGTCCGCCGCCGAGGCCCGCACCGCGGTGACGGCCCACAGCATCTATCTCGTCTATAAATATAATGCTTGCAGGGTGGCGCTTTGCGGTCTCGAACAGATCTCTTACACGCGAAGCACCGACACCGACGTACATCTCAACGAAATCGGAACCGGAAATGGAATAGAAGGGTACCTCGGCTTCCCCCGCAACAGCCTTTGCAAGCAAGGTCTTACCCGTGCCGGGAGGGCCCATGAGCAGAACTCCGCGCGGTATCTTTGCGCCGAGCTTTTTGAAGCGCTCGGGGTCCTTCAAGAACTCCACGACCTCCTCAAGCTCTGCCTTTTCCTCGTCCGCACCCGCAACGTCGGTAAAGCGTACGCGGTTTTTATCGGGGGAGCTGATCCTTGCACGGGATTTGCCAAAGCCGGCACCGCCAAGCTTGGAGCCCTTTCCGCCGCCCGACATAAAGCGCATCATATATACGAAAAGCGCGATAAACACAACGGAAACAAGCAGATAAGGAAGCACGGTAAGCAGCCAGCCCGTCTTTGCGGGCTCCTCGAAGTTATATTCGGTAATAACTCCGCGTGCGTACTGTCCGTCCTCACCAAGCACATACTTTTCAAAGATCTGCTGGCGGAACATCTCGTAGTCAAGCAAACGGAACTTCAGTGTGCTGTCCTTCTTTTCGTTATCGGGCTCAATTTCCGAGCGCACCTTTAAAACAAGCTCGGCATCCTGAGTAACGGTGAAGCTGCGGACCTGCTCGTTTACAAACAGATCGTAAACGTCACTGAATACGGTCTTATCCTCGCGCGTTCCGTTAAGCACCGTGGTAGCTGTCACCAGTGCGATAGCGACAAGCACGAGATAGAGTATAATAGTCTTAAAATTGCCTTTCATCAACAAACAACCATGCCTTTTTCTTTATTTGTTCTCGAATACGAAATTCGGAATGCCAATGTACGGAAGCGTACGGTATTTTTCGTCAAAATCAAGTCCGTAGCCTACAACGAAGTAATCGGGTATCTCCTTGCCGATGTAATCGGGGGTGAAATCCACCTCTCTGCGGGAGGGCTTATCAAGCAGAGTGCAGGTCTTAACACTGCGCGCACCCTTTTTCTTAAGATGGGATACAAGCATATTAAGCGTTCTTCCGCTGTCTATTATGTCCTCTATAACGAGAATATCGCAGTTCTCCAGCCCTTCTCTCAACACGTCGAGATGTATCTTAAGCTCGCCCGAGCTGACAGTACCCGAGCCGTAGGAGGAGACCTTCATAAATTCAAGCTCCGCGGGAAGAGTTATCTTGCGCATTATATCGCTCATAAAGGGTACCGACCCCTTTAAGATACCCAGAAGCACAAGGTTCTTATCCTTAAAATCCTCGCTTATTCTTGCCGCAAGGTCTGTTGTAATGCTGTCAAGCTCCGTTTTGTCTATAAGTACGTGCTTTACTTCGTCGCTGATGTTATACATTTACGTCCTCCGCGCGGGCACTCTCGGGTGCCTCGATGTAATAAATTATGTGATCTTTTCCGTCTTTTTTTGCTCCCGCTCCGTCGCGCACTCCGAAATGCGGCACCCAAAGGATGCCCTCGCTGTCGCACACCACGGGAATTATATATCTTTCGCGCACGGTAAGACGTGCCGCGTTAAGAAGCTTTTTTAATTTGCGCGTCATACCGCCCGCGCGGTAGCTGTCGCCGTTTTCGCGGCTTCGTGCGAAAATACCGCCCTCTATTGTATCACCGCTGACGCGCGCGAATATTGACAAATTGTAAATTTTATGCGATGAACGTGTGATTTTTTCGTCCCCGTCGGGTAAAACAAGAAGCATCGACCCGTCCGGCAGTACGTTTTCGCCGAGCGTGAGTTCAACTCTGTACGGCTTTGGCTCATCCGTTTCTTTTATAAAGGTGAGCCTGCCCCGCTCGCATCGCACGACGGTATCTCCCGGCAGATACACGGAAAACGGCTCGTTTCCTTCTTTAAGCTTTGCCCATACGGCATCAAGATGCACGCTTTCCGCCTTTTTTTCGGTTTCCTTTTCAAAGGCGAGCATCAGCACTCTTACGGCGATTGCAGGGTGAAGCGAGCGTAGTGCTTCGGATGAAAAACCGTCCGAATACATCTCATCAAACGCTTTTTGTGCCTCGCTGTCCAGATGATCGCAGTCGCGGCGCAGATTGCGCGACATACGCGATGCCGCATCCGCAAAGCCGCCGTACAGCGTATCGAGCCGCGGAATTACCTCCGCCCTTATATAATTGCGCGAATACTCGGTATCCGCATTTGTGCAGTCAATTACGTATTCAAGGCTGTTTGCGGTACAGTAATCCTCAACCTCCGCGCGGGTCACGTAGATAAGCGGACGCACGATACTGTCCCTTACGGGAGGAATACCGCAAAGACCCCTCATACCGCCTCCGCGTGCGAGATTGAAGAGCACCGTTTCCGCATTGTCGCTTGCTGTATGCGCCGTTGCTATACGGGAGTACTGTGGGTATTTTTCGGTAAGCGAGGCAAAAAACGCATATCTTACGTCCCTCGCCGTTTCCTCAAAGCCTTTTCCCCTCTCCCTTGCGATAGCGGCAACGTCGGTACGCAGTACCTCTATGAATACTCCGTAATCGGCACATATCCGACGGCAGAACTCTTCATCCGCATCCGCATCCTCCCCGCGGAGCATATGGTTTACGTGCGCGCACATAACGGGCACGCCCGCATCCTTACACATAGGGAGAAGCGCGTGAAGAAGCGCATGCGAGTCGGCACCGCCCGAAAGGGCAACTATGATGCCGCGATCAAGCATACCGTACTCCGTTACGGCACGGCGCAGTTTTTTTATCAGGATATGCTCTTTATCCGTTATTTTGCTGTCTTGCCTGCATAAGCTTTTCTTCATCTTCGGGCGCCAGCGTAACGAACTTGGTGTACTGAGGTACCCATCCCATCTTAACGGTTCTCGTTTCGCCGTGGCGGTTCTTTGCCACGATGACCTCGAACAGACGGGTAGTGTTACGCTCCTCCTTTGAAAGTTCGTAGTATTCGTCTGAATACAGAAGCATTACCATATCCGCGTCCTGCTCGATAGAACCGGACTCACGGAGGTCGGAAAGCATCGGGCGGTGTCCGCCCTCGGAATTCTTACGGCTTTCGGGGTTACGGGAAAGCTGTGCACAGGTAAGTATCGGCACACCGAAATCCTTTGCCATAAGCTTTAGGTTACGGGAGATATCGGAGACCTCGTTCGTACGGGAATCGTACTTTTTATCTCCCTGCATCAGCTGGAGATAGTCGATCACGATAAGACCGAGCTCGTTTCCCTTTACGCGGCGCAGCTTTGCGCGCATCTGAGATATCGTAATACCCGCAGTATCGTCTATTCTTATATCGCAGGAGCTGAGTTTATCCGTGGCATAGCACAGCTTATCCCACTCCTCCTCCGATAATTTACCGGTACGCATGGAGTTATTGCTTACCATACCCTCACTGGAGAGCATACGCATTGCAAGCTGCTCTGCCGTCATTTCAAGCGAAAATATGCAAACAGCCTTTCCCGATGCCTTTGCTACGTTTGCGGCAATGTTCAAGGTAAAACTCGTTTTACCCATACCGGGACGGGCGCCTACAAGCACCATATCTCCGGGGCCCATACCGACAAGCACCTTATCGAGCGCGGAGTAGCCCGTTTGCAGGCCCTTTTCGCCCTCTTTTTCGTTTGTAAGCGCCTCAAGGTGGTCAACTACGTTTACAAGGACTTCCTCTATGGTGCGGAAATCGTCGCCCGTTTTGTTGTTTGCAAGGTCATATATCTTCTGCTCTGCGCTTCCGACAATGTCCTGTACCTTGCCCTCCTCGGAATAAGCGATGTCGCTTATCTCCCCGCATACGCCGATAAGACGGCGCAGAGTGGCCTTATCCCTTACGATATTTGCATAGTCCTTAATATTCGTTGAGGTGGGTACGGACTCGGCAAGGAGCTTTATATACTTAACTCCGCCCGCCTTGTCGCACGCACCGCTCTCGGAGAGGCGGTTTATAAGGGTAACGACGTCTATCTTCTTGCTTTCGTTGAACATCGTCTTCATGGCCGCATAGACCTGACGGTGCTCGGAAAGGTAGAAATCGTCGTCGTTCAATATGGTTGCGATAACGGAAAAGCTTTCCGGATCTATCAGCACGCTTCCGAGTACCGCCTGCTCGGCGAACTGGGAATACGGCAGTTTTCTTTGCAGATCGTCCATTTTATCCGATCCTTTCGGTTATTGTAACTTATTTATCGGCAACTACAACGGTAACGGTAGCCTCAACGCCCGTGTAGAGCTTGATGCGTACGGGGTGGCTTCCGTAGGTCTTTATTGCATCGGCAAGCATTACCTTCTTTTTATCCACGTTAACTCCCAGTGCCTCGGCAATGGTCTCGGAAACGGTCTTGGAGGTAACGGCACCGAAGAGACGGCCGTCTCCGCCCGCCTTGCATACTACCTTTACGGACTTGCCCTCAAGCTGAGCGGCTATAGCCTGCGCCTCTGCGCGCTCGGTGTCTATCTTATGCTGACGGCTTGCTTCCTTGTTCTTTATATCGGTCATAGCGCCCGCATCCGCAGGCTTTGCAAGCTTTTTGGGGAATAAGAAGTTCGCCGCATATCCCTCGCTTACGTTTACAATGGTACCTGCCTTGCCGGTACCCTTAACATCACTTAAAAGTACTACTTTCATTTTTATCTCCTTTCGGGTAACTACCCGCTTTTATTTACTTTTTACCGCCAAGCTCCGAAAAATATTTGTCAATGGCGTCGCGCAGATTCTTTGCGGCGGTATCGAGAGAGTCTACGCTAAGCTGTGCGCCCGCCTCCTCAAAGCGGCCGCCGCCGCCGAGCTTTTCAAGAATATGCTGTACGTTTACCTTACCGTTGGAGCGTCCCGAAATGTGTATCTTGGTTTCCGTGGGGACCATGGTAAAGGAAGCGTCCACACCGCGAAGCTCGAGAAGCTTATCCGCAACTCTTGCGGCACAGATTATGCCCGCGCTTTCCGATGCGGCGATAGCGATATTGGGATGCCTTGCGTATATAACGGCACCCGCCTCGAATGCCGCCTCGTCCTTCATAGACGAGAACTCGGTATCAAAGAGAGAGCGTATCTCCTCGGGATTTGCACCGGCGCCCCGTAAAAAGAGTGCGGCGCCGAAGGTACGGGGACCCGTGCCCTTGGTAAAACGCTTGGTATCAAGCTGGATGCCCGCAAGCAACAGCTCCGCCTCCTGACGGAGGAGCGTGCGCGGCGGGAGGCTTTGCTCTATCATTTCCGCAACAAGCTCGGATGCGGAGGATGCGGATACCTCGATATAGGTATCGGCAGAGGTATAATCGAAATCAAGCACCTTGCGGTGGTGGTCAACGAATACCTTTCTGCTTACCGCCTCGGCAACGCGGGGTGCTTCGAAGAGCTTGGGGTTATTTACGTCAACGAATATAACGAGCGATTCCGACATCACGGTATCAAGCGCGTCGTCCTCGTTTATAAACACGTTCTCGTATTCGGGAAGGTCCTTCAGGCGTGCCATGCACATCTTTACGGTGGGGTCGTCAAGGTCAACGATTATATGCACGGGCACTCCGCAGAAGAATGCCATACGTGCCATACCCACTGCCGCACCGAACGCATCGAAATCTATCTTGCGGTGGCCGCAGATAAGCACGTTATCGGAGGAGGATATCTTGGTGCAAAGCTCGTTTGCAAACACGCGCGAGCGCACCTTCGTTGCCTTATGCGCCGTCTGGCTTACACCGCCGAAGTAGAGAGTTCCCGCATCGTCCGTGCGTACCACCGCCTGGTCGCCTCCGCGCTCAAGCGCAAGCTTCTGCGCTTCTGCCGCCGCGGCTTCTCTCTCGGCAAGCGCACCGTCTATCCTTGCGGCGCCGATGGATGCGGTAATGGATGTGCCCGACTCGGAGATACGGATGTCTCTTATCTCATCAAGCACGGAGAATTTGTTTTTGATGCATTTATCAAGCGCCTCGCTTGTAATAAACAGCAGGTACTTGTTGCGGTCGTACTCGCGCAGTATACCGCCGAGATTCGCCGCCCATTGCTTAATTACGTTATTGGTGCGCGCTTCGATCTGTCTGTATTCATCCTTCAGATATTGCTGCATCTCCTCAAGGTTGTCTATACGGATATAAACGACTACGGGCTGTTCGTTCTTGTGTTCCTCTCTAAGCGCCGTGAGCTCCGATATATCGGTGAGAATGAGCAGAACGAAATTCTTGTCGTGCGAGCTCAGTTCATAGGTAGCGCATTTGTAGGTGCGGCTTCCGAGCATGAAAACTCCGCCTCTTTCACCCTCTCCCGCCAGCAGGTGTGCGGAATGCGGGAAAAGCTCCTTTACTGTAGCCGCCTGCCTTGCAGAGCTGTCTGCGGCAGAGATAAACGCATCGTTATACCACAGAATAGCGCCCTGCTTATCGCAGATGACTGCGGGGTTTGCGAGCTTGCGCGTCATTTCAAAGATATTGTTGTGCTCCGTACGCAGAGCGTCAGCCCCGTCATCGCGCGCCTTTTTTCTTTTTGCGTTCAGTATAAGTAAGGCAATACTTGCAGAAAGAAGCAAAAACAGCACAAGCACAACCGCAAAGGGGAACTGAGTTACATCCGCGATAAGCTTGGATGCAAAGGCAAGCACAAATACTGATGCCGCAGATATAGCTGTGATGATTATCTCGCGTACCGCGGGATTGCGGCTGCGGTTCTTACGTTCCGACATATTTCCTCCTGATCGTTACTGTTTTTTGACTATACGCCTGAGTGCGGCGGCGCGCACGATCACGTAAGCGCCGATAAATGCAAGCAGGGTTATAAGATAAGTTATCATGGGAAGCATAACGATGCAAAACACCGCCGCCGCCACACGTATGATAGCGGGCGCGCCCGAGCGGAGCATTGCTATGATGCTTTTTGCTCCGACGTACGCAAAGCAGGGGGTAAACAGCACGCTTACGTAAAACACCACAAGCCCCACCGCCGTCTGTGCGCTGATGAAGATGGATGCGAAATAACAGATAAGGAACGTGTGCGCCATAAAAAGCGGCACGGAAAAGGGGCGCATAAAGTAAAGCTTGTTGCCCGTTTTTTCCGCCATCATCAGGAATATTGAGATTATTCCGTAGCAAAGCACGGTAGCCGCGGCGGCTATATATGCGGGCAGGCTGAGGATAAAGCTTTTCGCTACCGCCCTTGCGGTATCGGGGGATGCTATCGTATCAAGCTTTTTTTCCGCTTCGGGTGTAAGTGTGCCGAGCGCGGCAAGCGCTTCGCGCGTTCCCTCTGCGGCGGTAATGTAGGTATCGTACACCTTTTCGGTTGCATTCGAAATATAATTGTTGACCGCATCACGGCCGAAAGCTCCCTCGCTTTCGCGGACCGAGACGGCAAACACGCAAATGAACACTATGCACACCGCAAGAGTCATCCACAGCACCGTTTCAAAACGTCGGCGGCGCGAGGAAACGCTGAGCGCTATCGCGATACCGCACATAATAACGAGCGCGGAGAATATCACACCGCCCGAGCCAAAGACAGCGGACGCGGCCGCACATACCGCAGGCAGTATGCGGCAAGCGCGCGAGCCGAATGAAAATATCATTCCGCAGGCAACGGATGCAAACGCCCAGAGCGCGAGCGCGGCAAAGATTCCCGAAATGCCCGCCGCAGACACCGCCGCTCCGCCCATCATACACACGGCGGCGCAGATACCGCATATTATATTTGCTTTAGCGGAAAGCCTTTTGCCCGATCCGGGCTTGCTTTCGCTTCTGTTATTTCCGTTCACGGTTTCGGACATCATGCCTCCGGAGGGATACTTACCCATAATAAGATTGAAAATATATTATATTATAGCAATATAGAAACGCTTTGTAAACATTTTTTTGAAATTTTTACCTTTATACTTGCGCTTTCGCCGTATTTGCGATAAAATATGCGCAGTAATATTGAAAAATCCTGCAAATGAAAGGAAAAACCATGAACTGCTACGCTAAAAGACTGGAAAAGCTCCGCGCGGCAATGGCGGCAAAGGGCTGTGATGCCATGCTTATCTCCGAGCCGATGAACGAAAGCTGGCTCTGCGGCTTTGAGTACCACGACGGATATATGCTCGTTACCGCAAAGAATGCATACATCATCACCGACTCCCGCTACACGGAGGCGGCACGCGCAAACACGGGCGGCGAATTCACCGTTACCGTAAACGCCACCCCCGCAAAGGTGGACGAGCTTCTCTCCGCGGAGGGCGCAAAG
>JAZQFL010000007.1:0-7605 GCA_045539485.1 Eubacteriales bacterium | reverse complement strand
ATTGCCTTATGGTAGGCAATGATGCCGAGGAGGATATGATCGCAGAAAAGCTCGGAATGAAGGTGTTTCTGCTTACCGATTGTCTGTTAAACAAAAAGGATATTGATATTTCAAAATATCCTCAAGGCTCGTTTGATGAATTAATAGAATATATAAATGAAAGGTGAGCGGGTTCCGCTCACCTTTCATTTATATATTGGCTTCAAATTCTTCAAGATCAACAACCTTACCCGTTCTGCGGGAATATTCTGCGGCGAAGCCGATGAGGTGATTTTCATACGAGGTACGGACGTCGCACAGCGATTTGTTTTTGATGCCGTTACCGAAGTAATCTATCAGATCTCGGATTATTCCCTCGTCACCGCCGCCGTGACCGGAAACGATGGTGTTACCCATTGCCTTGGAATCTATCTCCGTTGTTTTTCTGTCCTCAAAGGTAAAGAGCTTCAGCATTCCCGTGCCCATAACACCGTTAAGCTCGCCCTTTGTGCCGTATATGCTTATGGTGCGTCCGCCTCTGTTAAATGCATTCATAGAGAACGAAACGGTACATCCGCCTTCAAACTCCAGATTTACCACCTGATGGTCGACAACGTCGTTATCACAGCTGAATACGCATCTGCCGTACGGACCTTCTCTTAATGCCTTTTCGACCGCCTCATCGGACGGAGCGACAAGATCAAGAGTTGCGGCACCGCGGAACCAATTATTCTTTTTATCGTCCAAATAAAGCTTTACGGCATTATAGGGACAGCTCTCGCCGTGGGGGCATCCGTCGATACAGCGCGCGGGCGCGCCCTCGGGCTTGTTTTCCGCCTTAAAATAGCTGAGAGAACCGAAGGAATGTGCCCTTTTGCACTTTTTGCCGATAAGCCACTGGATCATATCCATATCGTGGCAGGATTTTGCGATAAGCATATTCGTGCATTCGCCCTCGTTGCGCCAATTGCCGCGCACAAAGCTGTGACTTTGATGCGTGTTGCCAACTCCCTCCTTGCACTCAACGGACATAATTTCGCCAAGAGTACCCGAATCGATTATATCCTTTATAGCGCAATAGAAATTGGTAAAACGCAAAACGTGGCAGATAACTACCTTTACGCCCTTCGCTTCTGCCGCCTCGGTTATCTCCTTGCACTGACGGGGAGTGACCGCCATCGGCTTTTCGAGCAAAAGATCGTAGCCCTTTTCTATAAACGCGAGCGCCGCCTCGTAATGGTCGGCATCCTGAAGCCCGATAATGGCAAAATCCGCCATTTTGGGCTTTTCTGCCATCTCCTTCCAATCAAAGAAAAGAGCATCATCAGAAAGACCGCAAATATCCTTTGCAAGACTTCTGCGGATATCAACGGGCTCCGCAACCGCTACTATTTCCGTGTCTTCGGAAAGCTTTTTCAGCATTCGGGAATATATATGTCCCCTCATTCCGTAGCCCGCAACAACGGCAGTCAGCTTTTTCATACTGTTTTCCTCCTATTAGATAACGCTCGGTGAAGCAATAGTAGACCACACGTTCAGCCTCGGCATTTTTCCGCGTGTACCGGGGCGCATATAGTCGAGAAGCTCTGTATCAAACTCCTCTATAGTATCCGTATCGCCGTTTGCATACGCTTCGATAGCTTCCTTTGCCGAGCAAAGCCTCAGCCTCAGTCCGCCTATACGAAGCTCCTGAACCTCAAAGCCGAATGCCTTGTTTTCCTTCATCCAAAGCGTCTTGAACTTTTTGTGGAATATATCAAGCAGACTGATCGCGCGCTCAACGTCGCCGGCTATCTCCTTCAGCGCTTCTCTGTCCTTCTCGGCATACGCTTTTCTTGCGCGCATTCCGAGATCGTACTTAACGGAAAGCAGCTCGCATAGCGCCGCCTCGGCTTCAAATATATAGGCATATTTACTGCTCTCGGCAAATCCGTAAAGCGTTTTTGCGTGCGCTTTATATTTCTCTGCCGCCGCGGGATCTACCGCGCTGTCGAAAACTCCGATCAGAGGATCGTTATAAAGCATTACCTTCGATACGTTGGAAAGTGTAAGATCGTCGGGAGAAACTCTGTTCGGCAGGTCAAGCGACATCATAGCGTCAAAGTCCTCGCCCGTTTCTTCCTTAAAAAGGCGCTTTATCTCGTTTTCATCGGTTATGCCGTCATATATCTTGCGGAAGGTGTAAAGCGCGGGCAAAAGCGCGTAAAACGAGCATTCCTTGCCGTTATCGCCCCACATGGTAAAGAACACGTTTTCAATACCGTTTGCGGCACATGAGCGCATAGCAACACTCATAGAATTTATCGACCAACGGTTAAAAGGTGCAAATCCGTTCCAGCACCAGGCACCTCCCGCGAACCACACGTCGCGGCCGAACTTCTTGTGCTGTGCTATCATATTGTCGTAATATCTTATATCGTCGTGATAATAGTCCCAGAACACAAGCTCAACACCCTCGGGGCATTTAGCAACTATCGCGTCGTTTACTGTATCCTCAAGTGTATAATACTCACCGTGATTGGCTAGGCGGAAGAACATATCCGACCACATAATAGGCGTAAATCCGTATTTTTTCGCTATATCAACAACACGCGTAAGATGCTCGCTGAGAATATCAAAGCGGTTTCTGTAGCCGTTTTTGTCAAGGTATTTTCCAAGGCCGAGCATGTGCGCCTCGTCCATACCGATGTGTATGTAGTCTGTCTTGAACACAGACCGCAGGGTCTTAAACATATTCTCGATAAGCTGATACGTGCGCTCCTCGCCTACAAGCAGAATATCGGCGGTATCTCTTATTTTGCCGTAATCGGCGTTTCGGAATATCTGATTAAGGTGCGCAAGCGTCTGAATGCACGGAATGACCTCAACACCGATAGACTCGCAGTAGCTTACGATGTCAGCAAGCTCTTCTTTTGTGTATCTGCCGCGCATATAGCCGAAATACGGTTCGTTATCCACCTCGTAAGTGTCTTCGGTATAAAGCTGTATCATATTGTAACCGAAGGATCTTAGAAGCTTTGCAAAGCTCTTAACTTCATCGGGATGCATCACTGCGTTTCTGGACATATCAAGCATAACGCCGAATCTTTTTTCGGAACTTGACATAACGCACTCCTTTTTAAGTTATATTTGTTAATCGGGACTATTATATACCCGACCTTCATTGACCGAAACGTGCCTTTTAACTAATTCCTCAATGGCAATGCGTATGTGGTATATACCGTAACGTTCGGTAGACATCCACATAGATATCAAGTGGTCTACTCCGCTTTTCTTTACGTAAATATACGTCTGTTCGCCATCAAAGCCAAAATATCCCTCGGGATTCCACGTGGGAATGTTTTCAAAATCCCATTTCTCCAACAGCGCCTTTAAGCCGTTTACCTCCTCTGCGGACAGATGAATCTCTTCTGTCTGCAGAATGGTATATCGATGTCTTGTATCTTTGTAATGGTAGAATAGCAGAGTAGCGGTTCCGTCTTTAAATACATATATATCGTAGAAATAAACTCCGTGAGCGCCGTATTCTTCCGTAATTATATCAAAGGACACGTATTCAATACAACGGATAACCCCTTCTAAACCGCTAAGCCTATCCTCATCAAACAGCTTTTTGTAATACTCGGATAAATATGGGTCTGAAGTAATTCCGGACTTTTCGCAAGTGTAAACATAATTTTTCCACTCGTAAAAATTGTTTTCCGCAATCTCCTCGGCAGAATAATAGTCAAGGTAACACATCGGAGGTAGCTTCCCGTCCAAAATTACATCGGGCATATCCTGCTCATAAACGTAGCCTGTCAGATCATCACGTGCATCGTGGTAATTATTATACACCCGATCATAGTATTTACTTACGTAAAATTCACCGTCTTCAAAATAACAATATAGATAAAAAAGATGATTGTTGAGATCGGAATATACGGTGTAGTAAATATCCTTACCGCCTTCGGTGTAATGGCGTAAGATCTTGTTGCCGAAAACAGCAGCTATCTCCTTGTAAGTGTAAGAGTAATCTTTGTATTCACTTACTATCTGTCGAACAAAGCTTCCTACGTCATAGCAAATATTATACCTTTTATCGACCCATTCACGATACGTCGAGGGATCATAAACAAACGGTGTTTCGTTATCAACAACAACAGCATCGCCTCTTACGTAGTCCTGAGGAAGTCTGCCGCGCAAAAGTAAACACACTGCAATACTCAAAGCAACGACAAGAACGACAAGTGAAGCAATGATAGCAATACGTTTTTTCATGGCTATACTTCCTTTCGGGTTTCATTACGGATCCTCAGTTTGATTCTAACACAGTCATATACTGTAGTCAAGAATTTTCTACAAGCCTTCCCCCGCAGGAGAGAGTTTGCAACGGCGGCAGCAAGCCACCGCCCTACCGCCAATCAGGGATAAAAAACAAAAAAGGACATCCATCGGATGTCCTTTTTTGATGGTGCGAGAAACGGGACTTGAACCCGTACGGTGTGAACCACACGCCCCTCAAACGTGCGCGTCTGCCTGTTCCGCCACTCTCGCATTTGCTGCCGCTCTTGCGACCGCTTGATTATTATATAACAAGTCTACGGAAAAGTCAATACCTTTTTTCGATTTTTTAAATATTTTTTTAGGTATTTATTTTTGCAATAATATGTGTTAGAATAATATAGTTAAAGATGTATTTTTGGAGGTTTTCGGTGAAGTTAAAAACCTTACTTGATATTCCCCTGCCGTGGGAAACTCCCACATCGGACATTCCCGACAGAGAGATAGACCGCGTTTGTGACGATTCGCGCCACGTGTCCTCGGGCGCAATGTTCATTGCCGTTGAGGGTGCTATAAGCGACGGACACGATTACCTGCTTTCCGCATACAACCTCGGATGCCGTGTATTTGTTGTTCAGAAATACGCAGGCGAGCTTCCCGACGATGCATTCATAGCCATATTCGAAGATTCGCGTAAGGCGCTTGCGCTACTCTCCGCAAAAATACTCGGCGAGCCCGCAAAAAAGCTGAAGCTTATCGGACTGACAGGCACAAAGGGAAAGACCACGACGGCGCTGATGCTCCAACGCATACTGTGCGAATGCGGAATAAAGACGGGATATATAGGAAGCAACGGAGTTAAATACGGTACCATTTCCCTGCCGGACACAAAGAACACAACTCCCGGCAGTCTTGAGCTGAACCGCTACCTTGCGGATATGGTACGCGACGGAGTTACCCACGCCGTGCTTGAGGTATCATCTCAAGCGTTGTATATGAACCGTGTGTTCGGCATAGATTTTGATACCGTTATATTCACAAACATAGGCAGAGACGACCATATAGGCGGTGCCGAGCATCCCACCTTTGAGCATTACGTGGAATGCAAGCGTACGCTGTTCTTTGACCACGGTGCAAAGAACATGGTCTGCAATGCGGATGACGAGTTCTGCGACTCCATGATACCGCCCCACCTTACCCCGATACGTGTCTCCCTCACAGGAAAAGGAGATTACAACGCAACTAACGCAAGCTTTTTTAACGAAGACGGTGTGCTCGGAGTTACAGCTGTTTGCTCCACGCCTGAAATGAATATAAATGTTATGCTTCCCATGCCGGGATATTTTAACATTATGAACGCAATGTGTGCCGCAGCCGCCGCATCCTGCTACGGTATAAAGCCGCTGAGAGCATTCAAGATACTGAAAACTACCTTTATCGAAGGCCGCTTTGAATGCGTACCCGTTGCCAAAGACAGGATATTTGTTATAGACTTTGCGCACAACGGAATGGCGCTTCGCTCTGTACTGAACGCATTGAAGGAATATAACCCCAAGCGTCTTATATGCGTATTCGGCTCCGTTGGCGGAAGAACGTACGGAAGGCGCAAGGCGCTCGGCGACGTTGCCGCAGAGATGTGCGACATCGCCATAATAACGGCAGACGATCCGAACTACGAGCCGCCCGCGTCTATCGCTAAGGACATCTTGCCGTCATTCGAAAATACAAAATGCGTCGCCATCGAAATAGATGACCGCGAACAGGCTATAAAATATGCACTTGCGCAATCCCGCGAGGGAGATATCGTGCTGTTTGCGGGCAAGGGACACGAAAATTTTCAGCTTATCAAGGGCATCCGCGTGCTCTTCTCGGAGCGCGAGATCATAAATAAATATAAGGAGGTAATCCCCGCAGTGATTCCCTCTGCGGTGAAAGAATAATGAAAGAGCTTATTGAACTGTTTTTGCTGTTCGCGAAGTGCGGTGTATGCACGTTTGGCGGCGGCTATGCAATGCTCCCCATACTTACGCGCGAGCTTGCGGAAAAAAGACAATGGGTAACCGAGGATGAGCTATCCGACTATTTTGCCGTCGGTCAGTGCACCCCCGGTATTATCGCAGTTAACGTATCAACCTTTGTCGGTATGAAGCGCAAGGGACTTATAGGTGCCGCTTTTTCGACCCTTGGTATGGTATTCCCCTCCCTCGTTATCATCACTCTCATCGCAGCTCTCATTGAGGGCTTTGCGGACAACGTTTACGTTGCTCACGCACTTGCGGGAATACGTGTCGCTGTTTGCGGTATGGTTGCAATTACCGTACTTAACCTTTTCAAAAAGAATCTCAAGAGCCTCTTTGCTGTTTGCATTTTTGCGGTTACCCTTTGCGCAACACTTTTCTTTGACGTATCCTCCGTTATCGTTATTATTGCTACGGCTATCGGCGGTATTACTTATTCCGTGCTCAAGGAAAAACAGCAGAACAAGGAGGTAAAGTAAGATGCCTCAGCTTCTATTAATGATACTTGAATTCTTCAAGACGGGACTTTTCACCGTCGGCGGCGGTCTCGCGACCATTCCGTTTTTAACGGAAATGGCAAAGAACCACCCCGATTGGTTTACACTTGAACAGCTAACCGATATGATAGCGGTTGCAGAATCCACCCCCGGTCCTATCGGCGTAAATATGGCTACATATGCAGGCTACAAGGCAGCAGGTATTCCCGGCGCTATCTGCGTTACGCTTGCGCTCGTGCTTCCCTCCTACATTGTCATCTGCATCATTTCGAAAATACTCACAACGTTTGCCACCAATAAATTCGTCCTCGGTGCCTTTACGGGCATGCGCCCCGCAGTACCCGCGCTTATCTTTGTTGCTGTGCTTCCTCTTATGAAGCTTGCGCTTATGTCAAACGGCGGAGAAGGAATACTCGGCTCTATCAATATCGTTGCTCTTCTGCTCTTCCACGCAATAATGATAGGCTTTGCGAAAATCAAAAAGCTCCACCCGCTCGCATTTATTGCCATAGGCGCCGTTGTCGGCATCATTTTCAAAATGTAAACGGCCACAAAATAGCATTGCAGGGCAATTTGCGATTTTAAGAAAATCGCAAATTGCCCTTGACAAATGAAGCGGTATGTATTAAAATAGTTAAGCTGTAAATTTAATATGCGGGTATGGCGGAATCGGCAGACGCGCTAGATTCAGGTTCTAGTCGGGGCAACTCGGTGGAGGTTCAAGTCCTCTTATCCGCACCAAAGACGATCGCAAAAGGGATCTTCTTTTTCGTTATATGGCTTAGCTTTGGCAGCCCCGTGCCTCAACTTTTCCGATTCAGTCTGACACTAAGATTAACTGACAAACA
>JAZQFL010000006.1:0-31921 GCA_045539485.1 Eubacteriales bacterium | reverse complement strand
CCCCGGAGCACTGAGATGTAAACATCAGCGCGTGTTACTCTACTCTGTATTATTTTGATATTAATATAATAACACCCGTTACCGTAAAATGCAATATTTTTGGGATAAAATAATAAATGGGAGGCGGATAACTTCCGCCTCCCATTTATTATTTTCCGAATACCATAAGCTCGCGAATGTTTACACCCGTATAGTCGGCATTCGCGCCTCTGATTATACCTATCCGAATGTACTTACCGCTTGCGTTTTCCATATCAAAAAGTGTTTCGTACAGGGGTGTGTTGTTGTTCCAAGGGTCTGTTACGGAGGTCTTGTTTTCTATGGGGTAAAGGACGATGCCGTCGGTATCATAGCAAGCGGATACTGCCTTTGTCCAATTCACTCCGTCGTCGCTTACGTACACATCCTGCGCCTGAGGGATCACTCTCATATTGGAGGAGGAGTATCCGATGGCATCAAAGGTCTTTTTTGTGCCGAAGTTGAGGGTTATCAAAGCCGTATACGGTGCGCTTGCGTCCTCCTCGCCCTTTATGTTATAGGTCTTTGCATCAAAATAAAGCTCGGAAAGGTAGGAGGAGCCGTAGTGTCCGTTTACAAGGTTCATAAGGGAGGTGGACTCCACCTGATTTGCAGTACCTTCGCTTATAAGATATTTTGTCAGCTTCATATGCGAAAGACCTATTACCGACACGCCGTACCGTATATCGGCGAGATCCTGCTTTTGTGCGGCTGTAAGTCCGTTTGCCCTTGTTGTTCC
The DNA here is from genome assembly GCA_045539485.1 of Eubacteriales bacterium. Classification (GTDB taxonomy): domain Bacteria; phylum Bacillota; class Clostridia; order Oscillospirales; family CAG-272; genus RUG12395. The sequence continues at coordinate 31,164 of JAZQFL010000006.1, read as the reverse complement.
TTCAAGGGAGCATATCGCATCCGCATCTCCGCGTATGCCCGAAAAATAGGAGTATCCCTCTGATGCGGGCTTTGCCCATTTGGAGCTGACGGCTCTCCAGCCGTTTCCCGCAGGCTTTTCGGCACTGAACAGCACGGAAATTATTCCGCTCTTTGGCTCCTCGGTAAGCATTACGGTGCCTGTAACGGCGGAATTTTTGTTCCACTGCTCGAGGTGCGTATTTTCTTTTATATGCTTGTCAACAAGCTGCTGCAGCCCCTTCATATCCTCAGGGGAGGCAAGCACCTTGTCAAAATTCGTGTTTCTGTTTATATAGCTTGAAGTTATGTATGACGAAACGCTGAAGGTGCTGTGCAGCTTTGTATTAGTGCAGAAATCATAGGGCTGTCCCTCTGCCTGCTCGCCCGTTACGGTGCAGTAAGCCGTAAGCGCGGCAAGATAGCCCGAAAGCATATTGGGGTGGTAGCCGTCCTTTACTATAAAGGTGTTCTGTGTATAATCCAAGGCGGAGCCCGCAACGGAATACCCGCCCCTGAGTATTCTTGCAACCACACCGCCCCAATCGGCAATGATAACACCCTTGTCCTCAATTGCCTTGTAGTTGTTGTAGACCTCGGGGTAATCTGTTCCAAAGGAGGAGTAGCCGTGCACGCCGAGGTTTGCAAGGCATACTATCTTCACATCGGGGTTCGCTTCTTTGAAAAACTTTATGATGTAATCAAAGTCCGTAAGGATGTTTTCTGCGGTAGTGGAGCCTCCGCCGGGGGATACTATAACGTAATCATAGTATTTGTTTGTTAAATAGTCCTCGTGGCACCCGTCCTTTAAGGGGCAGGTGGAGTAGCCGCATTTGCCGTCAAAAAGATTGGTGAGGCCGTGCCCGCCGAAGGTCCAGTTTGTTACCGTTACGTTCTGTCCGTTTGCCTTGCAAAGCTGATAAAAATATCCCTTATCATTGCTTCTTGCGGCCTGCGTATATACGGAAGAGGATTGTGTAATTACGGTCTTGCCGTTGTAAACATAGGAGTTGCCGATGATTATTACCCTTTTTCCGTCAAGCGATACGGGCTCGGAGAGCTCGGGCGCTTCCGTTACGGGCTCGGTTACGGGTTCCGTTGCGGGCTCTGTTGTTACATTATCGGATGCTGCGGGCGCGGGGTCTGTCAAGGGGTCCGTGGTCTCCGCGGGCTTATTTGGTGCGCATGAAAAAAGGCACAGCATAAGCACAAGGCAAAGGATAAGTGCTGAGTATCCGAACAGCTTTTTCATTTTTCCGCCTCCGTTTTGTTCTTTTAGTTATATAATAACACCCCAAACGGGAAAATTCAATATCCCGTTTGGGGTGTCAGCTATAAATTACATACCGAACATCAGCCAGAGGTAGATATATGCGGGAATGATCGCGGCAAGGGTGAAGGGAATACCGATGCGGAAGAAGTCGCTGTTTTTGACCTCGTGTCCGTCCTTGCGGAGAATGCCGATACCCGTGATATTGGCGGAAGCGCCGATAGGTGTGCAGTTACCGCCGAGGGTAGCGCCGGAAAGCAGACCGAAGTAAAGCACCGTGGGGTCGATATTAAGCTGGGAGGCAAGTCCCGCGATAACGGGGAGCATGGTGGCAACGTAGGGGATGTTGTCGATAAATGCGGAGATAAGCACGGATGCCCACACGATAACGGTGTAAAGCAGGAATACGTTTCCGTTACCCATCTTTGCAAGCAGGTTTGCCGCCGCATCGATAAGGCCCATGTTGGAGATACCGCCGATCATAAGGAAGAGACCGAGCAGGAGACCGAGGGTCTCAAAGTCGATCGCCTTAACGGGAGCGATTACCGCCTTAAGGCTCTTTGTTTTGATAACGCTGTAGATAAGGCCGACAGCAAACAGCACACAGCAGATAAGTCCGTTTGTGATGTCGGGCTTGTTCGGAATAAAGGAAGCGCCGATAAGCAGTGCAACTACACCGACAAGGAGCACGGTGGGCACGTAGTCGGTTACCTCGGTAAGCTTAACGTTCTTTTCGATAGCGCCCTTTTCCTTGCGGAAGAGATAGTAGATTATAAGTGCGGAAAGCACAGCGCCCAGCTCTACGGCAAAGAACATACCGGGGCGGCCCTTGTACCAGAAAAAGTCGATAAAGCTCATATTTGCATAGGAGCCCAGCATAATTGCGGTGGTGTCGCCTACAAGCGTTGCCGCGCCCTGCAGGTTGGAGGATACAGAAATTGCGATAATGAAGGGAACGGGGTTGGTCTTCAGCTTTTTGCAGATCTCAAGTGCAACGGGGGCGATCATCAGCACGGTTGCCACGTTATCCACGAATGCGGAGATAAGGCCCGCAAAAAGGGAGAGGGCAACAGCGGCGACCTGAACGTTCGGCACCTTAGTCATTATCATATCGGCAAGGCGCGCGGGCATCTTACTGTCGATAAACAGCTGTACAAGTCCCATTGTGCCTGCGATCATAAGCAGTACGTTAAAGTCGATGGCGCCGAAAATATCGCCGAGGGGGAGCATTCCGCTTGCGATAAATACAACTGCGCTTGCAAGTGCGATATAGGGGCGGTATTTGCCGAACGTGAGCATAAGCACGTACGTAACGGCAAAAAGAATAATGGCAAATGTCATTTAGTCCCTCTCAGTATTAATTGATCTTGTTTCGCGCCTTATTATTTTAACACACAAAACGCATAAAAGCAATCATTTTATTCTAATACTTCGAAATCTATTCTCAAAACAGAAACGGGCTTTGCCGTAACAGTCAGCGTGCCGCTGTAAACGGTATCGTCCGTTTCATATTGCTTCGGGGAGATAAGGTTTTGCACCTTTACGGTGTTCGCAACGGTAAAATCCTCGTTATAAAGCTCGGTTATTGCGGTTATCCTTATCCTCTCGTAAGGAAGCTTTACGGAAAACTCCAGATTCTCATCGGTGCATTGGTTGATGATAAACAGCGAGCCTGTGCCGTTTTCATCGGTGTAGACCGCACAGCTTGCGCTCTCTGCGCGGCTTTGGGCGGGAACGATGCCTATCTTCTTCGATTTGAAGGTGGGTACGTCAGCCTCTTTTTTCAGTACGTCTCGGCCAACCTGCGCGGAGTACCAGCGGAATATATAGGTGGAAAGATTATCCCAGTAATTTTCCGTGTTGCCGCTTTTCATGTAACCGACAAGGTTGGGTGCGTACGGGTGGTTTAAGAGCGGCAGGTGGTTTGCCGAGCTTATCATCGGCTCCTCAAGCATTATCTGTATAAAAGAAGCAAGGAAGGTGGAGCCGATAGTGCCCCAGTAGTGCGTACCCATAGGGCCGTATTCGGTTATCTGTATGCTGATGTTTTCGGCATTTTCCTTGGCATAGGTTTTTATTTCGCCTTTTATTGCCCTAATAAGTGTTTTTATATACGTGGGCGCCGCCATATAAGCCTTGAAGATATCCTCGTCCTTATCGCCCTCCAGGGTGTAAAGCGGTGCATAGCCTATGTGGTAATCAACAAAATCTATCTTGCTGCCGAGGGCTGTAAGTATTTTTTTGTCCCATGCGGCATCGCGGCACAGCGCGTGTGCGGCGGGAATGCCGACAACGCCAAGCTCGATCTCGTCTGCAAGAGAACCAAGCTCGCTGTACACCTCGTTTGCAAAGGCGATGTATTCCTCGGCTGTCTTTGTGGAGCGCACTCCGTCCACGGGCTCTGCCTTGAAATGCACCTCATTGCCGATAGCAAAGGAGGAGACGTCGATGCCCTTTTCTATGCAGTATTTCACAAGGCCGGCGGCATCCTTTGCACTGCCCGTGCCCGCATTAAGCTGTACAACGGGCTCAACCTCGGCTAAGCGGCATAATTCAAAAAACTCGTCAAATCCGAAAAACGGATAGTATTTCACACCGCTTTTGGGTGCGTTTGTGGGGTAAGAATCGGAAAAAGGGTCTATCTGAGCCTTTCGCGAATTGCCGATGGTTTCGTGCCAGATAAAGTAGTCGCCCTCAATACCGCCGGGGTAGCGGATGTTCGTAACTCCGCTGTTTTTTATAGCCTCAACCAGCTTTTCGTTAAAGCTTTTTGTCTGCGGGTCGTACACTCCATAGCCGTTTCCGCGCCACGCAAGATTATCGCCGAATATCTCCTTTTTAACGGTGTTTACCGCCTCATCATAAAAGGTGTACACGGCTTTTTCGGTGTGCTTTTCGTAATTCCCGCCGATATCGAGTACAAAGTCCTCCGCAGGCGGCAGCGGGGCATCTGTCACCGCTTCTGTCGGTGCGTCGGTTCCCTCGGTCACGGGCTCTGTGGGGGTGTTTGTTTCGACTGCTTCGCCGCAGCATGCCGAAAGCAGTACAGCAAGCAGGGCGGAGAAAATAAAGAAAAACAGCTTTTTCATAGTGGTCATCCTTATTTTTTCGCAACGGTCTTTATGCTTTGCATATCGTATTCTCTCTTAGCGGAGGTAAGGTCTGCGCCTTTATCAAGACAGCAGAGAAGTACGTTTGCGCAGGCATCCGCATCGCTTCCCGCGTTGTGGTGCTCAAGCCGGATGTCAAGGCACTCGCAAAGCGTGTTCAGCTTGTGGTTGGGAAGCTCCCTGTACACGCGCTTTGAAAGGGTGCAGGTGCAGATGTAGGGCACGCGCTCCTTCCATTTGATGCCGTAATCGCGCAGGCATTTTGCAAGCACGCTCATATCAAAGGGGGCATTGTGTGCAACAAGCGTGCCGCGGGACATTGCGTTCTCTATCATCGCCCACACCTCGGGGAAGGTCGGCGCCTCGCGCACATCCTCGGCATATATGCCCGTAAGCTCGGAATTAAAGGGGGAAAAGTACGTTTCGGGGTTTATAAGCGTGTAAAAGCGGTCGGTTATCTTACCGCCGCAGATAAGCGTAACTCCGATAGCGCTCATTCGGTCGTTTGCGCTGTTCGGAGTTTCCACGTCAAAGGCTATGTAAATTTCCTGCATAACGAATTCTTTCCGTGTGTTCTTGCCCTGCAAGATCTTTTAGAGCGCCGACCGAGATCTTTCACTTCGCGCCTCGCTGTCATCCTTGAGCGTTAGCGAAGGATCTTGCGAGGCGCTCGCTCGAGGATGACAAGCGGGCGGCTAAGCATCTGCAGGGCAAGAAAATTATAAAAATACCGTGTCTTTTTTTGATATTGGTGAATATAATGTTACAAAGTACCGTATTCGGAGGGGATATGAACAGATCGGGGAAAATAGTAAAAACCGTGGGACTTGCGATATTTTGCTTTGGAGTGGGTATACTCTGCTCGTTCTTTTTACCCGAGGCGGTGCTTGTTGTAATAGAAGCTTTGGTAATTATAAGCGTTGGCTGCTTATGGTTTTGCGCCAAGTAGCAAGGGGTAACATATTATGAAGATAGTTGTTGTAAAGGCACCGAAGGCGTTCGTGCCGATGCTGAAGAAAATGTTCGGTTTTAAATAGAATTATGGGGAAAACCGCGCGTTTGCGCGGTTTTCTTTTTGGGCGATATGTTTGCTTTGCAAACGCGATATATTTTGCGTTCCGCAAAATGCGATATGACCTCCCGTTGGTCGGTCGAGAAGCGATATAAATTCTCTTGTGCCCCGCAGGGCATATCGCGCGCCTTGGCGCATATCGCGCCGCAGGCATATCGCAAATTCCCGCAGGGAATTTATATCGCTGACGTGTTTCGGTTAACGCAACACGTCAAGCATACCCATCTTTTCCATTTTATCAACGGTCATCATGCGGTATGCACCGCTCCAGCCGCAGAGGCAGTCGTTATAATGGCCTCTCTCCTCGCAGGTGGGGCGGTATTTTGTCCAGCGCGCCTGGAAGAAGCCCTCGTTCTGCGAGCCGATGGGTCTTTGCTGGCCGTGGAACAGCTGTCCCTCGCGCTCGGTAAGTCCGACGATCGCATTTGCCCAGGTAAGGCGAGCCATCTTTTCCCAGTTCTTGTTGCCCGTAAGACGTGCAAGCTCGCAAAGCTCGGGAACGATAACGGCGCCCCAAGCATCTATTGCGTGGTGCTCGGCGCTGATAGCGGTGCCGCCCGTGGTGCGGTAGCCGTATTCGGTAAATTCGCTTCCGTTCGGGTAGAGCACGTCGTAGAAGAACATCCACGACATAAAGTAATATGCCGCCTTCTGTGCGCGGGTTATGTAGTTCTTGTTTCCTGTTATCTTGTAGAGATCAAGCGAAGCAACGACAAAGGGATAAGCCGTTTCCTTGTCTATCGACTTGCAGTCGAGCGCTCCCGCGGTGCAAACGAAGTTATCGAGGTCGCGTCCGTAGTAGAAGTTGTGCGCCTGCTTTGCTATGTCAAGGTATTTTGTTTCCTTGGTCTCGTTGTAGAGATCTATCATAGCGCAGATCATAAATCCGCCGATAGAGCCTGCCTTGTCTGCGGGGGTGCCGTCCATGTAATAGGATTTGCCAAAGCCCCACAGCGGGTCGTAGCTCTTTATAAAGAAGTCGCACACCTTGCGGGCAAAGGTGAGGTATTCGGGCTTGTCGATGCCGTTTTCCTTAAGCAGACGGTACATCTTTACCATCTCGCTTGCGCCCCAGCCGAGGTTACAGCAATCGGGCGTTGCCTTAGCCGCACGCTCGGGGTCGGTGCTCTGTTCGTAAAGTGTGTAGCAAAGTCCGTTTTCCTGCTGAATTTCGGCAAATGCGTCGAATATGCCTATAGCATCGGCAAGCTGTTCCTTTTTGCCTTTTTTCAGTGCGTCGATGGCAAGCATGCGTCCGTTCATCAGGCCCTGGTCTGCCCAGCCCATCTCAAAGCGCTCGTCAAATGCGCCTATCTCCGTGTAATAGGGGTCCTTCATCATTTCAGCCATTTCGGCAAGGCTTATCTTTACCATGTGCTGATAGCGGAAAAGGCGGGGTGCGTAGTGGGTGATTATCAGCTTTTTGCCGTTATAGGGGTAAAGGAGCGCGTTTGCGTAATCAATTCCGAGGTCAAACACCTTCTCGGGGGGCAGGCGGGGGTCAAATTCGGGCTTAAAAAGGCCCATTACGCGCTCAATGAGGTTGAGTGCGGCATAGTTCTTGTATTTCGGCTTCATTACGCAAACGTAGGAAACGTGCGTGATTTCCGCACCCGCCTCAAGAGTGTGGTAGGTGTCGTAGCGCTCGGTCATTATGTTTTTGGAGGAATATGTATACGGCGCCTCGGTAACGGGGCGGTAGATGCGGTGGGTATAAAAATCTCCTTTTTTTGTCAGCGAGCAGGAGGAGGTAAGGGAGAGGGCATCCTTATCCGATGCAAAAAGCGCAAGTCCGCAGAAGTTGTTTTCCGTTAAGGTACAGGAGGGAATACCCATTCTGTCGTACGCAAATACCCACGGCTCACCGTCTATTTCAAGGCTTTTCGGGGTATTGGAGGAGCCGTGCTCGTTGCCGTTGTAGAGAATGCAGGGGATAAGATACTTTTCGCCGTAAAAGGTGTCCTTTACCGCAATTATGTCCTTGAATTCGGCGGTCTCGGTGCCGATATTCTTAATTGTACGGGTAATGCTGTAATTGCCGTAGCCCGCGCCCTTTACTTCGTCGCGGATAAGGAGACTGCCGCAAAGCCAGCCGTTTTCGGTTTCTGCGGCTTCGTGGAAAGTGCCGTCCTTCATTTCAATTTCGGGCGCAAGAAGTATGCCAAAGGAATCGGCAGCCTTTTCCGTAAGACCGTTTAAAGCAAAGTATTTCATATTGCCTCCGTATATATGTGGAATTATAATACGATAAAAACCGCCGAAGATCCTTCTCTTCACGCCTCGCTGTCATCCTTGAGCGTTAGCGAAGGATCTTGCGAGGCGCTCGCTCGAGGATGACTCGGCGGTTATCTCAATTATTTCTTCTTAGAATAAGCAGAGCGTGTTACAACGTCTACGATCTTGCCGAGGGTGGGTACAACGACAAGGTTAAGTATAAACTCAAAAATAAAGTTCCAGCCGGCGCATCCGAAGATGAGGAAGTAAATAACCGTCTGTCCCATTGCGTTTGCAAAGTTTTCCGCAAGCACGTCGCTTATAAGAAGTCCGCCCAAAATAAACAGACCCGTGTTAACGATAGGTGCAGCCGCGGCGGCACAGATGAGTGCGCCAAGCTTGCTTTTGCCGCTTATAAGGCGGTAAACAAGGCCCGCAATAAGACCTGCGGCAGTACCCTTAACGATGCAGATAAGCGCAGTCATAACGGGGGCGTTGTTAAAGAGTATTGCGGTAAAGAACGGGTCGCCGCCCATAACACCGCTTACGATAAAGGTCTCAAGTCCGAAAACAAGACCGAGCCATGCGCCTGCGGCAGGGCCGAGGACGATCGCACCGAAAACGATGGGTATAAGCACAAGGCTTACGTTCGTGGGTCCGAGGCGGACGGTAACACCCGCAAGCTGAAGTATCAGCACGATGGCGGTGAGAGCCGCCAGCATTACGGTATTGCGAAGTTTTGCAAAGTTTTTGCTTGCCATTAAAGGCCTCCTTACTGTCGTTCTCTTTTTGTAGAGATACGGCGAAAAAATATATTGCATAAGCGCCGTGAAATATTTCTGTTTTACGGGAGGAGCAAGCCCGCCCTCTACTGTAGGGGACGGTACCTTCGATGTCCCGAAAACGGAAAACGAGTAAGATCCGATAAAGGTATCTTCTCTTGGCGCAAAATGCCTATTTAATATTCCTGCGGTAGATCGCCGCAAGGCCCTCGGCGGTAAGATGCGGTCGGTGCGTGCATTCTGTGACGAGGTAGGGGAGTATAAGCGGTGCAAAGCCGCCCGTAACTATTATGGGTGCACTCTTACAGCCCGCCTTTTTTCTGAATTCTTCGGTGATACCCGTAACGGAAAATGCCGTTCCGCGTATAACGCCGCTGAGCATAGCGTTTACGGTGTTCTTGCCGAGCGTGTCTACCTTTTTGTCGGCGCAAACACCGGGCAGAAGCTCCGTTCCGTTTAACGCATCAAGGCTCATCTGTATACCGGGCAAAATGGAGCATCCCATAAGCTCGCCTCCGCTTCCGATAAGGGAAACGGTGGTTGCGGTGCCGAAATCCACGATAACGGCAGGGGCAATTCCGCCGCTTGCCGCCGCCGCGGCATTTGCCGCAATATCCGCACCGAGCTGGGAAGGATCGTCTAACTTAATGGAAAAGCCCGTTTTAACACCGGGGCCGACTGTAAGCGGCTCGGTGTTTGTAACAAGCCTTACTGCGGTCCTTATCCTTTCGGTGACCGAGGGCGCAACAGAGCCGATAACCGCTCCGTCGATATCTTCGGCAGATATGCCGGAAAACGTGAGCATTGAGGAAAGGGCAAGAGCGTATTCGTCGCTTGTGCGCGAAACCTCGGTTCCGATGCGGAACGTGCGCGAAAGCCCGCTTCCGTCAAAAAGCGCGCAATGTATATCCGTGTTTCCAATATCAACGGTCAAAAGCATAAATTGCCCTCCTTCCCCTTTTAATGATGATAACATAGATTTTCGGTGCCGTCAATGATTTTGTAAGGATACGGTGTACGGTTTTTGCGCAAAAACGTTGACAACTACGATAATATCGTATATAATGTTAATGTAAACGAAAATGTCGGCTGAGGAATTAAATGACAAGAGAGTTTGTGTACACAGAGCCGTTTCGGAAATGCTGGAACGCGATGGGTTTAAGAGAAGATGACCTGCGGCTTTTGGAGGATATGCTCCTGAAGGACCCGAAAATGGGAGACGTTATTGAAGGAACAGGCGGTGCACGCAAGCTTCGTATACGTATAGACGGGCGCGGCAAAAGCGGTGGCGGACGTGTCATCTACTTGGACGTTTTCGAAAAGGAGCATTTGTATTTCCTGTTTGCATATCCTAAAAACGTGCAGGAAAACCTAACCCCGGAACAGAAAAAAGCGATACAGAAAATGATAGAACTTATTCGTAAGGAGTGATATGATGTCTGAACCGCGTTTTAAATCTTCTTTGAAGATCAGCGATATCGAAAAGAATTTCGAGCAAATAGATTTCTTTGAGGGAATTATGGACGGTTTGGAGGAGGCATTGGCATATTCAAAGGGCAAGGCATCCGCAAAAACTGCCGCAAGGAAAAGGTCTCTTCCTGTCGTTGCGCCGTCAGAGATAAGAGCGGAGCTTAATATGACGCAAAAAGCATTTGCGGAAAAGCTGGGTGTATCTCGCCGCACTGTAGAAGCGTGGGAAAGCGGAAAAAGCACCCCTACGCCTACAGCAAAAAAACTGATGTATCTTATCCAACAGGATAACTCGCTCATTCAAAAGCTTTAAAATGAAATAATACTCACTGACTTTGGGAAGTTGGCGAATTCGCCCGTTGCGTATCATCTCCATTAGAAGATATGCGGCGGGCGTTTTTCTGAAAGTACGGTAATATGTGTTTTTTCGGTTGCTTTTATGAAAACAAAGAGGTATAATATTATTTAATGTTTATTTTTGCGGAAAAGGGGTGAAAGGATGCTTTTCGGAAAGCACATAAACAAATACTATCTGCGGCACCTGCCGATGCTGCTGCTCGGTATTCTTGCGCTTATCGTTGTTGACTTTCTTCAGCTTAAGGTGCCCGAGTTTTACAAGATGGTAGTAGACGGCATCAACACGGGAATGGCGGAGGTAGAAGGCGCGCTCGTACCCTTTGATATGGACGTGCTGCTTGACTGTATCTGCCTGCCTCTCATTTTTGTTATCGTCGGAATGATAGTTTGCAGATTTTTGTGGCGAATCTGCTTTTTCGGCTCTGCCATTAAGGTGGAGACCGACCTGCGCGGCCGTATGTTCGACCGCTGTAAGGACCTTTCCCAGCAGTACTATCAGGTAAACAAGGTCGGCAATATGATGTCGCTCTTTACCAACGACCTTGAAACCGTGCAGGACTGCTTCGGAAGCGGTGTGCTCATGCTTTGCGATACCGTATTTCTGGGTGCTCTTGCCATTTTCAAAATGGCGCGAATGGACCTGCTTCTTACGGGACTTTCGCTTATCCCCATGGTGTTTATGCTTATCGCGGGCACCGCGGTAGGCAAATATATGAGGAAAAAGTGGCAGGTAAGGCAGGAGGCATTCTCCGGTCTTTCCGATTTCTCGCAGGAAAGCTTTTCCGGAATCTCCGTTATAAAGGCTTTCGTTAAGGAATTTTTGGAGCTTGCCGCCTTCCGCCGCCTTAATAAGCAAAACGAGGATGCAAACGTGGAATACACCAAGGCATCCACTGTGCTTAATATTTCCGTAACGCTGTTTGTTGAGTCCGTTATCTGCATTATCCTCGGATACGGCGGATACCTTGTTTACAGCGACGTGTTCTCGGCAGGTGAGCTTGTGGAGTTTATCGACTATTTCACCTCTATCGTATGGCCGATAATGGCAATTTCCCAGCTTATCGAAATGGCAAGCCGCGGAAAGGCATCCCTTACCCGTATTTCAGAACTGCTTGATGCAAAGCCCGATGTTTGCGACCGCGCGGACGTTACGGAGCCCGCACCCATAAAGGGCGATATATCCTTTAAAAATCTCACGTTCCGTTACCCCGACGGGGATTACGACGTGCTTACGGACGTTACCTTTGATATAAAGGCAGGGGAGAACGTGGGTATTATAGGAAAAACGGGATCGGGCAAAACCACGGTGGTCGATCTCATCCTCCGTACCTACAACGTGCCCGACGGCACCGTGTTTATCGACGGACACGACGTTAACAGCATCCCGATACACACTGTAAGAAAATATGCGGCATACGTTCCGCAGGATAATTTCCTTTTCAGCGACACGGTGCTTAACAATATTACCTTCGCTTCCGACGAAAAGGATGCTTCTCTTGCAAAGGAAGCGGCAAAAATGGCGGACGTACATACCAATATCGTTGAATTTACCGATGGATACGATACCGTGCTCGGCGAGCGCGGAGTTACCGTATCAGGCGGTCAGAAGCAGCGTATCTCCATTGCGCGCGCATTGATGAAGGATGCATCCATCCTCATTCTTGACGATTCCGTTTCAGCCGTTGACGTTAAAACGGAAAAGGCGATACTTGAAAACCTGCGCGTACTCCGCAAGGGTAAAACAACGGTGCTTATCGCGCACCGCATATCCACAATTGAACAGATGGACAAGATAATCTTTATCGACGACGGAAAGATCGCCGCCGTCGGCAAGCACGCGGAGCTTTATGAGAGCTGTGCGGATTACCGCACCATGGTAGACCTCCAGAAGCTTGACGAGGAGAAGGGAGGCGCAAGATGAGAGAGTTCTTTCCCCTTATAGCGGTCGGCGGTGTTGTCGGCATTCTTTCGCTTATCTTCCTTGTTGCTTACCTCACGATGAAAAACAAAAAAGAAGCCATAGGCTTTGACCGCAATATGGATGACGGCGAGCTGACAAAAAGGCTTCTTAAATATGCAAGACCCTATCTCGGCAGTTTTATTACCGTTTTGTGTCTGATGATGTTCTCCATTGCTTACGATATCGTCTCCCCCCTTATTATCGGAAGGATCGAGGAGATGATAAAGGCGGATTTCGAGATGAAGCGCCTGCTTGCAATGGTTGCGGTATACGGAAGCATACTTGTTGTGTCCCTTATCTGCTCGTATTTTCAGGCTATCATTTTACAGCGCACAGGCCAGCGCATCGTTTCCAATATACGCGACGATCTGTTTGTTCACATCGAAGGCCTCAGCCACGCGCAGTTAAATAACATCCCCGTCGGCAAGCTCGTTACCCGTGTAACGAACGATACGAACGCAATTTCGATGATGTTTACACATATCGTGGTAAACCTCGTTAAAAACTGCTTTATCATCCTCGGTGTGCTTGCGGCAATGCTGTGCCTTAACTACCAGCTTACCCTTATGGTGCTGTGCTTTGTGCCGTTTATCGTGCTCTTTACCGTCATATTCCGCAAATTCTCGCGTAAGGCATACCGCAGGGTAAAGGACGGCACAACGGATATAAACACCTTCCTTTCCGAGCATCTTTCGGGTATGAAGATAATTCAGATCTTCAACCGCGAGCAGCATAAAAAGGCGGAATTCGACCAAAAGAATGCCGAGCTCGGAAAAGCAAAGCGCCAGCAGATATTCGTTTTCGGTATCTTCCGCCCCGTTGTTTATATGCTGTATATCTCGTCGGTTCTGTGCCTCCTCTATTTAAGCGGACGCGGATACATCCGTAACGTCGAATTCCTCGGACAGACTATCGGAAGCGGAACTCTCGTTACCTTCTATATGTACATTTCCAAGTTCTTTAACCCCATCCAGAACCTTGCAGAGCAGTTCAACTGGCTGCAGAGTGCATTTGCATCTGCGGAGAAGATATTCACCATTCTGGATATCGCGCCCGAGGTCGTCGATGAGGCGGATGCTATCGAGCTTGAAAAGGTAGAGGGTAAGATAGAGTTTAAGAACGTGTGGTTTGCTTACGTTGGCGAGGAATGGGTGCTAAAGGACGTTTCCTTTACGGTCGATGCTCGCTCTACGGTTGCATTCGTCGGCTCCACCGGCTCGGGTAAGACCACCATTCTTTCCCTTATCGTGCGTAATTACGATATACAAAAGGGTCAGATACTTATCGACGGTATCGACGTGCGCCGTATCAAGATATCGTCCCTGCGCAGTCACTTCGGTCAGATGCTTCAGGATGTGTTCCTTTTCTCGGGCACCATACGCTCCAATATCCTTCTCCATAAAACGGATGTTGACGATGAGGCTGTTATGGAGGCCTGCCGCTACGTGAATGCGGATAAATTTATAAACAAGCTCACAAAGGGCCTTGATGAGGAGGTGCGCGAGCGCGGAAACAACTTCTCTGCGGGCCAAAGACAGCTTCTCTCCTTTGCGCGTACCGTTATCCACAAGCCCGAGGTAATGATACTTGACGAGGCTACAGCGAATATAGATACGGAAACGGAGATACTAATTCAGGATTCGCTTGAAAAGATGATGAACATCGGCACTATGCTGATGGTCGCACACCGCCTCTCCACCATTCAGCACGCGGATAATATCATTATGCTCTCCCACGGCGAGATAATCGAGCAGGGAAGCCACGCAGAGCTGCTTGAGAAGAAGGGCAAGTATTACGAGCTGTATACACTCCAAAGTGATAAAGCAAGGCTAATGGGAACCAATCAGTGAAACAAACCCGCCGAGGTCTGACCTCGGCGGTTTTATTATCTTTAAGGGGATTTTGCCTCTGTTATTTTTTTGGGTGTCTGCCGCAGGTGTAGCGTTCGGTGCAGAAGCCCGTTTTATCGCACTTTGCCATAAAGTAGTGCTCGGTAAGATATTTCCACTCCTCGGAATACTCGGAGAGTGCCTTTAAGATATCGTTAAAGAGACGGCGGTACTCGTGGTATGCGCGGGTGCACATTCTCTGGCGCGACATATCAAGCAGATTGCGGAGATTGTGCTTGCAAACTATCTTTGTGGTCATACCGAGGGGCAGGAGCATAGCGTTATCCTCGCGCGGAATGCCGAGCGCTTCGATCTTCTGAAGTGCTTCAAGGATATCGTTCATTGCACCGTCGTAGATGGCCTTTGCCTCGGGATCTGCTTCGATCTTCGGGGGTGTAACGTAGTCAAAGCCCTTCTGATAGTTTATGTAGCGGGTGCTTGCCTGCAGACGCGTGGGCGCACCGCCGACGTGGGTATACCACTCGCGGATAACGCGCGCGCTGTAGCCGTCAAGTATCATGTACACGTCAGGGAACTCAAATGTCCTGCCGTGCTCGCTTTCAAGGCAGTCGATACCTCTTTTGTAATTTTTCTCGGTGTCGGTGATGTCCGCGCCCCAGCAAACACCCGCCTCGGTGCCGATAAGGCTGATGGGGTCTTTTGTGGTGTAGCTTTGAATAATTACTTGTGGCATGGTTTTGGTTCCTTCCTTTTTCTCTTGCCTGCCTTGAAAATTCTTCCGCATACGTCGTTGCGAAGCCGCGTGTGACCTTGCCGTATGAATATACGGCGGCGCCCCCACTCGTCTCCGCGCCTCGTCTGCGAAACAATTTTGCGGCGGCAGGGATTATTTGGATGTAATGATTTACGGTTTATACCTGTAGGGCGGGGGCTTGCTCCCGCCGAGTTGTTTTATACCAATCTTTTTCTCAATTCCTCTGCAGAGCAGGGTGAGAGATATGCGGGTGCGATATCAAGCACGGTCTTTGCTCCGTTATTTCCTTCGGCGTTCAGCTTTACAGCCGCGCGTGCGTAAGCCGCAAGCACGGAGGAGGTGAACTCGGGGTTGGAATCAAGCTTCAGGCTGTATTCGATAACGTGGCTGTTTTCGCCGTTAAGTCCCGTTTTGCCCGTGCGGATAACAAATCCGCCGTGGGGGATGCCCGCGTGGTCACGCATAAGCTCCTCTTTGGTGATAAAGTGCACGGTGGTGTCGTAGTCCGCAAAGTAGTTGGGCATTGTCTTTATCTCATTTTCAATGCGGGCAAGATCGGCGCCCTCCTCGGCAACCACAAAGCACTCACGAAGGTGCTTTTCGCGCGTGCTGAGCTCGGGGCAGGAGCCGCTTCTTACTGCATCCAGCGCGGAGTCAACGGGTATGGTGTACTGGCGTGCGTCCAGAACGCCCTCAACTCTGCGTATTGCATCGCTGTGTCCCTGGCTTACGCCCTTGCCCCAGAAGGTGTAGTCCTTTCCGTCGGGAAGAACTGCCTCCGCATAAAGGCGGTTAAGGGAGAACATACCGGGGTCCCAGCCCACGGAGATGACGGCACATTTGCCGCCCTCATTTGCGGCGGCATCTACGTTTTTGAAATGCTCGGGTATTTTTGCGTGGGTGTCGAAGCTGTCAACTACGTTGAAGTGGCGCGCAAGCGCGGGGGTCTGCACGGGCAGGTCGGTAGCGCTTCCGCCGCAGATGATAACAACGTCGATATTATCCTTGTGGTCAAGGATAGCGTCCATGGAATAAACGGCACAGCCCGTAAGTGTTTTAAGTGTTTTGGGGTCGCGGCGGGTGAAAACGCCGTAAAGCTCCATATCGGAGCTGTTTTTAACTGCGCATTCCGCGCCCTTGCCCAGATTGCCGTAACCGGCGATAGCAACTTTGATCATTGTAAAAAACCTTCTTTCAAAACGTATACAAAATTATTTTATGATATTTGCTTCCTTCAGATCCTCCGCTAAGGCGGAATGGAGCTTTCTGCGCATCTCGGCGCATGAGCCTTTATAATCGCGTCCGTAAAGGCCTGCGTAATACGCGGTGTTTGTAAGTATGCTTACGTATATTCCTCTCTTAAGATCCGCAAATACGGAAGTACCGCTGAAGCCCGTGTGACCTATGCTTCCGTCGGAAAGCAGAGTACCGCCCTGTGTGTATCTTTCGTCAACGTGCACGTAGCCGAGGCCTCTGCCCATGGAATAAGATGGCAGATAATCACGCGCGGCGGCATCAAAGGTGCTTTCGCTTATGATCGACGAGTGCTTGCAAAGAAGCGAGTGCCCGAATATGCTCATATCGTCGATGGAGGAGAATATTCCGGCATTTCCGCAAATGCCGTTCAGTCCGCGTGTAAGCGGGTCGCTGCATTTGTTTTTGCCAAGGTAGGGATGCCTTGTGCTTTTCACGATGTTTTCGTCCTCGCTTGGCAGGTAGCAGGTGTTTTTCAGCCCCAGCGGACGCGCTATCTTATCGTCAAAAAGCAGGTCAAGGGGCTTGCGGTATACCTTCTCAAGTATAAAACCGAGGAAGGCGAAGTTACCGCAGGAATAATCGTATTTCTCCCCGGGGGTAAAGAGAAGCGGACGGGAGAGTGCGTAGCTTATGTACTCGGCGCGGTCCTCGGGACCTATAAAACCGAGCGGGTCGTTTTTTCTCATGCCCGAGACGTGCGTAAGCATCATCCAAAGCGGAATGCCGCGCTTATCCTCGGGCGCATCGGGAAAATATTTGCCGAGGGTGTCATCGTAACTCAGCTTTCCCTCGTCCATAGCTATGTGGAATAAGGGAGCGACCGACATTATTTTGGTAACGCTCATCATATCAAAAATCGTTTTGCCGTTAAGCACGTCGCCCCTGCTGCTTATAAGTATTCTGCCAAGCTCCCCTTCGCGGTCTCCCGCGCACAGGGCGATATCACCTGCCCACGCGGTGTCGATAAGCTCCTTTGCGCAGGCCCTTGTGTGCTTCAGTTCAATGCTCATAACTTACCTCACAAATTGAAATACTGCCTGTCAAGCGAGCGGAGCTGTACCGCCTCGGCTACGTGGCGGGCGCCGATATCCTCGCTTCCGTCAAGGTCGGCAATGGTACGCGCAACGCGCAGTATGCGGTCGTAGCCTCTTGCGCTCAACCCCATTTTTTCAAAGCTCATTTCAAGCAGGCGCGTTCCCGCATCATCCACCTTGCAAAGGGTACGGATGTAAGAGGGAGTAATGTCCGCATTGCAGAAGATATCGGTAATTCCGTGCTTTTCAAAGCGCTCAAGCTGGCGGCGGCGCGCGGCGTTTACTCTTGCGCGTACATCGGCGCTTGTTTCGCCCTTTTTGTCGGAGGTCATTTCCGTGTAGCTTACGGAGGGCACCTCTATCTGTATGTCTATTCTGTCCGCAAGCGGTCCGCTTACTTTGGAAAGATAGCGCTTTATATCATTACTTCTGCAGTTGCAGGGCTTAGTAGGATGTCCGAAAAATCCGCATTTGCACGGATTCATCGCGCAAACGAGCATAAATCGGCTGGGGTAGCGAATGCGTCCCTGCACTCTTGCTACGGTCACCTCGCCGTCCTCAAGCGGCTGGCGGAGTGCCTCCATGCTGTTTTTCGCAAATTCGGGGAATTCGTCAAGGAACAGCACACCGTTGTGCGCAAGGGAGATCTCACCCGGTCTCGGTACCGATCCGCCGCCGACAAGAGAATTTGCCGACATAGTGTGGTGCGGCGCGCGGAAGGGGCGGGTTTTTATCAAGGTTTCGTTTTTCTGCATCATACCCGCAACGGAGTATATCTTGGTCGTTTCAAGGCTTTCCTCGTAAGAAAGATCGGGTAAAATACCCGGCAGGCGCTTTGCAAGCATGGATTTGCCCGAGCCGGGAGGCCCGATAAACAAAAGATTATGTCCGCCTGCGGCGGCAATCTCAAGCGCGCGCTTTGCACGCTCCTGCCCCATAACGTCGGAAAGGTCGGGAATGTCCTTCGGCGGTGCGGAAAAGAACGATGCGCGGTCAAATCCTATCGGCTCTATAAGCTCCTCGCCGCGCAGGTGGCGCACAATGTCCGTAATGCATTTGGCGGGGTAAACGGTAATACCCTCGGCAACGGATGCCTCAGCGGCATTCTCTGCGGCTATAAACAGCTCTTTTCTTCCCGCATTTGCGGCAGATATGGCAAGCGGAAGCGCACCGGGGACGGGCCTGAGAGCGCCGGATAGGGAAAGCTCGCCTATAAAGCATTTCGTTTCCATATTCACGGTGTCGGGTATATAGCCCGCGCATTGCAGTATGGCAACAAGGATCGCGCAGTCAAAGCCCGCGCCCTCCTTGCGCCTTGCGGCGGGGGCGAGGTTGACGGTAAGCAGCTTTTCGGGGAATCGGCAGCCGCTGTTTTCGCACGCTGTGCGTACGCGGTCCTTTGCTTCCTTTACAGCCGCATCGGGCAATCCTATAATGTCGAACTGCTCCATTTTCTTCTGTGCGCTGCATTCAACGGTGACTTCAAAGCCGTCTATTCCGTTAAGTCCCGCACTGTAAACGGTGGATAACATCGCATTCCGTCCTTTTTATCGGGAAAGCAGGCTTTCCTGTTTTTTTGGTCTTGACATCAGTCTTATTATAGCATCCTTGGGGGATGCGCCTTCAAAGCATATCTTGCACAGTTCCTCGGTTATCGGCATTTCCACTCCGTGCTTCTTTGCAAGCATTATGGCGGTGCGTGCCGCGTAGTAGCCTTCAACTGTGCCCGTTTCTTTTATTGCGGCTTCGGCGTTCATTCCCTTGCCGATAAGTATGCCCGCACGGTGGTTGCGGCTGAGTGGGCTCATACAGGTGACCGTAAGGTCTCCGAGGCACGAAAGACCGCTGAAGGTCTCCGCCTCCGCACCCATGGCAACTCCGAGGCGCGTTATCTCCGCCATTCCGCGGGTAATGAGGGCGGCCTTTGTATTATCGCCCATTCCGAGACCGTCGGTAATTCCCGCGCAGAGGGCAATTACGTTTTTTATCGCTCCGCCGAGCTGAACTCCGATCTCGTCCGCGCTTACGTACACGCGAAGTACGTCGCCCGAAAACGCGTCCTGCACAAGGCGCGCCGCGTCAGGATCGCGCGATGCGGCAACAACGGCGGTTGCAATGTTTTTTGCAACCTCATCGGCAAGTGAGGGGCCGCTGAGCGTTACTACAGCTCTATTTGGGAGCTTTTCACGTATAAGCTCGGAGAAGGGAAGTCCGCTGTCTCCGCAAAGTCCCTTTGCCACGTTGCAGATAACGCAATCGCGGGAAAGTATCGGGTCAAATGCCTCTGCCGTATCCTTAACGGCAAAGGAGGGAACCGCAAGCACGGCAAGACGAGCGTCCTTTGCGGCATTTTTATCGCAGGTTATATTCATATCGGCGGGGAGGACAATACCGTCAAGCAGGGGATTTCTGCGTGTAACGGCAAGGTTTTTTGCCTCGTCCTCAAAAGCCGACCAAAGCGTTACTCTGTGTCCGTTTTTGTGAAGCACGCACGCAAGGGCAGTGCCCCACGCGCCCGAGCCCAGCACGGCAACGTTAAGCTTATTATCGTTTTGCATTTTTATACCTCATCGGTGTTTTGCGGGGGTTCATTCCAATAAATTATTCTAACACAGTATTTTTCCGTAGTCAATATTGTGCGATCGTTTTAGAACAGCTCCGTACGCCCCAAAAGCAGATCTATGAGATTGCAATGGAATATACCGTCATCATCATAATAGCTGTGGAAAATATCCATTCGGACTATGACCTTTTTGAAAAAATCCTTCGCTAATTTCAGCGATTCAAGCTCTGCTGTGTTTTTTTGCTCGGTGTTCATTTGAAATGAAGATTGGATATAGATACGGCGGTCGCCGTCATTTACCACAAAATCTATTTCCTTTTGTACAGAGTTTCCGCCCTTGCGGTCGTATACAACACCGACATCTACGGAGTACCCGCGCATAACGAGCTCGTTATAGAGCATATTTTCCATAATATGGCCAACATCAAACTGCCTGTAATTCAAACGCGCATTTCGGAGCCCGATGTCTGTGTAGTAATATTTGTTTGGATAGTTAAAATAGGTTTTGCCCTTGATATCGTATCTTTGCGCTTTCGATATGAGAAACGATTCGGTAATGTACTCCATATAGTTTGCTACCAATGATTGGGTTACCTTTTCGCCTCTTATGCTCGTTATGGCGTTAGAGATGTTCAGTGGATTTGTAAGCGAACTTATCTGAGAGGAAAGAAAATCTAATATCTCATTCAGAATATCCTTCCGCTCAATTCCGTAGCGCTCTACTATATCCTTAATATACAGCTCGTTATACAGTGACATGAGATATGGCTTGATATCCTTTTCATCCTCCATCAAGGCAACCTTGGGCAGACCGCCGAAAAGCATATATCGGTCCAAGGCCTTGCGTTCGTCTCCTCCTGCATAGGAATAGTATTCTTCGAATGACAGAGGATAAATGTGGATCTGAGTCGCTCTGCCTCTGAACTCGGTTGCAATGTCCGCAGACAGAGCGTGTGAATTGCTTCCGGTTACATATACGTCGAGGTTCTTGTAGCTTTTCAGTTCATTCAGCATATCGTAGAGGGTAACTCCTATGCCGCCGTTTTCGCTGTCTGCGATCTTTTGTGTGAGCTGAACCTCGTCAATGAATAAATAGTATTTTCCGCTGTCGCTGTTCACTGCCGCTTCGACATATTCACACAGTGTTATGGGATTTCTGAATTTATAGTATTTTCTTTGATCCAGCTCAATTTTAATTATGTGATCGGCAGGAACGTTCTCGTTTTTTAAAAGATACTCGTAAAACAGCTCAAACAGCAAGGTTGATTTGCCGCATCTGCGGATGCCGGTAATAACCTTGATATCACCATTCCACATATTGTGAATGATTCGGTTTAAGTAAAAATCTCGCTTAATCATACACATGACCTCAAACTTGCAACAAATTTGGTTTAAGTTTCATGTATATTATATACCGTTTTTAAATAAATATCAATAGATTTTCGAAACTTAACCTGAAACTTGCAACAAATTTGGTGAAAGTTTACGGCGATGTGTCTGTGTGTCCTGCATCGAACTCGAAAGATGTGGCATCTATCGAGTAATATACTTCTATATCTTCGAGCAGAGCCTTGTACGGCTCGCTGAGTGAGCTTTTGATCTCGTAGTTTGGAAGCACTGTGGGGCATTTTGCGGTAAAGTGGAGGGCGAGCTTGTTTTTGGGTCCTGCGGCGCCGATGATAAGAAGGTCGGTCTTGACTGCCGCTTTACGGATTTCTTGTATGTATTTGGAGTGCGTTATGCCCGATGAAACGTAGAGTATATTCTTTTCCCCGATATCAGCGCTTACAGCCCGTATGGGCACGGTGCTGTGGTCTGCATATTCACTGTGTACGGAAAAGGATATTCCGATTGCGTCAAACGCTTCACCGAAGCGGTATTCCGCGGCCTCGGCGCGCACGCGGGAGATCTTGGCTGTAAGGAGCTTCGCAAGCTCCGTTTCTTCCTTTGTTTTCGGCTCGGGATAGTATACCTTGCGTATCTTGAAGGCGGTGCCGTAATTAAATGCCGCATTAACAGCCGAGCTGTTAATTCGGGTAAGGATAAGCACGTCAGCTTCCGTGCGGTGCATCATCCGAAGCAGTCCGCCGCCGATAAGTGCATCGTTTTCGCTTCCGTTTGTAATGTCGAGAACTGCCGTGCCCTCGGGCGTGGAAAACACAATGGAATCGTTTCTGTACTCGCTCTTGACGGAAACAGAGCAAATATCCTTTCTCGGTATCTCATATACCGCCGTGCATACGGGCAGAGCGGCAACAGCCGCAAGCGCGAGGGCGAAGAATACCCCTCTTGTTTTCTTTGCCGTAAGCACAGCCAAGGCGGCAAAGACCGCAGCCGCAATTACTACGTACGGCACAAAGGGGTATGTGAGCGGATAGAGCGGAACGTTATCGGAAAAGAATGCCGCAATGCCGAGGGTGAGACGGCAAAGCACGGATACCGACTCCGTTACAAGCGGTATCGGGGTGCCTGCAACAGCAAGCAGAACGGATGCAAACAGAAGAACGTTAACAGGCAAGGTGCACGCAAGCGTTGCCGGCGCCGCGGCAGGGGAGATAACTCCGTATGCAATAAAAACGATGGGAAGCGTGAACATCTGCGCGCAAAGGCTGATAAGCAGCGGCACAAGAATGAGAGAGCCGAAAGCGCCGAGAGGCTTGCCGCGTTTTTGCACAAGCTCCGAGGCGAAGATGACACCGCAGGCGGCAAACACGGAAAGCCACAGACCGACCGAAGCGGCGGCTGTGGGCTCAAATGCAAGTATAAGCGCAGTTGAGGCAAAAAGCGAGGTGTAAACATCGCGCTCGCGAGAAAGAAAGTACGCGGTATATACCGCTAAAAGCATAATTGCGGCACGGAGCACGGAATATGAAAAGCCGGCTATCACAGTGTAGAAAGCGGCACTAAGAAACAGCAGTATGATCCTTACCGCTTTCGCCAGCTTCAGCTTATGCAAAAGAAAGCCGATACCGCCCATAAGTACCGTAAAATGCATACCGCTGATGGCAAGCATGTGCAGTATTCCCGCGCGTGTGAAGTCAAGGTATGCAACTTCGCTTATACCCTTGCGCACACCCACAAGCAACGCGGCGCAGATGCCCGCATCCGTGCCTGCGGAGGCGCGCTCGATGCGTGCGGTAATATCTTTTCTGAGCTTTGAGGATATGCTGTGCAGCGTGGTGCGCTTTTCTACGGCGGTTATCTCCGCTTCCTCTGCCGTGTCGGCACTTGCTATCATTCCGTTTGAGCGGAGATAGCTGCGCTTGCTGTTTGCATCCGACGGGGAGAAAACGACCGCCGTTTCTATAACAAGACCGCCTTCAAGATCGCCTTCGGGGCAGGTGAAAAGCACTTTTCCGCGCGCCTTTTTGCCGTTTACGGATAATACTCGCGCTTTATATGATGAGCCGCTGAAGGAATCGTAAAGCTTTTCCTCGATAAGCAGGGTTGCGGTGCATTCGCCCTCATTGGCGGTCAGTGCTTTTTCGGGCAGGTATGCGAGCGTGAAATGACATAAAAGACCCAGCAAAGCGAAAACGATACAAACCGCAGGCCTGAGGAAAAAGCGCGAGAAGCGCTTTTTGCGGAAAGCGAGGAAAAGACCGAGTAAAAATGAAAAAAGCACCCCTGCAATAATAAGCAGAGGTGCCGATAAGCGCACAAAAAGAAGCTCCACCGCACATACGGCGGCGGAAAATGCCAAGCAGAATAATGCAAAGGGACGGTGCTTGAAGAATGGCATAATCGTCTTCCTTTTGTTAAGAATTAAAGTGTCCGAATAAACACGCGTGTTTTGGAATATATTATCAAAAAAGAACGGGTTTGTCAAATTGTCAACGAAATGTAAATGTTTTGCGATAGAGGCGTAATTGGTTGATTTTTAAGGTTGTGTATGGTAAAATATTAATGGAAGTCAATACTTACCAAAACGGCGTGTTTGATTGAACGTGTCACATCTCGCACATAAAGGAGGGATGCGTATGCGCGAGACGGAATCGGAATGTTGCTGTTTGGGGATAGTATTGATTTTTTTGATTTTTGTCGCTGTTTTGAACTTGAGAATATGCTTATAATAGATTCTCGGCAAGCGATCTTACGAAAGAGGGGAGTTGAATATGTATAAGAAAATAATGAGCATATTGCTTTGCTTTATATTTGCTGTTTTGTGCCTTGGCTGTGCAAATACTCAGCCGCCGGAGGGGCTCGTAACGACCGACGGTGCTACAGAAGCCCCGCCGATAACCGATGAGCCCAAAGCCCCGATAACCGACCCGCCCGCAACGGATCCCGCAACAGATCCCGTAACGGATGCACCCATTACCGATGAACCTATTACAGACGTGCCTGTTACGGAAGCGCCCGTTACCGAGGCACCGCCCGTTACGGATGAAGCGCCGAAACTATCGGAGGATGAATTTATCGAGGGCTTGAAGGATATTTTTACCAAGTCAAAGACAGTTGAGGAGCTCAATGCGGCAGTTTCGGCATTCGATACCGAAAAGCGTGTAAAAAATATGCGTGTACAACAATACAGAAAAGGTCCGATCATATCCGAGGGTGAGCTCGTTGACGACGTGGTTGCCATAGTTTATTTTGATGACGGACTCTGGGTCGAGTGTGTGTATCCCGGCTCATTGCTGTCGTCAAAAGAATATGAGTTGTATGAAGCCGGAACGCTTTCGACAGTGTTGAAAAAAATACTGGATGACTCGAATACGTACGGCGAGCTTCTTGCGGCAATTGAGGAATATGACGTATACGGGTGGATAAAGAAGGTTGAGGTGTATGAGTCCTATGACATGAACGGCACTCCGATTACCGATAAAAATGCCGTTTTGGGCAGAGAGCATACCATAATGAGAGTTGAATACGGTACATCATCTTGGATGCAGATTCCCAAAACAAACAGTCAAATTCCAAAAGGATAATCAATGAGACCGGAGTGTAGATCGTTTGCTTTGTCAACGTTGTATTTGTCAAGTTTTAACCGAGTAATGATGAAATGAAAGGAGTATAAAATGAAAAGAAAGATTACAACCGTATTGATTGCAGTTTTAATAGCAATAATGATTTCTCAGGTGTTTGTTGTAAATGCAGAAATTGGTCATAACAGTTCCCGCACATCCTGTAAATGTACGGGAGAACCTGCTATAATGGAAGAACTGGAATCGCTTATCAATATGAGCAAACAAGCGAATTCGGTTGAACAATTAACAGACAGCTAACCGGAAGAAGAGGCAACGTTGTAATCAGCGACGTAAAGGTATATCCGAGTGCAAGCTCTGTGGAAAGCCGGGCATCGGTAGCTGCGGGAAAAATAGATAACCATACAGTTGTGAGGTTATATTACGACGATAATAAGTCTTGGGTACAATTTAGCGTTGGAATTAATCTTTCCGGTATTTCCACTACGGATGTTTTAATGCCGAGCGCGGCAGCCACTTATTCTTGGATATCGACTCCGTCCAATGAGTACGGTTTCGTGTTACCTATAGATAGTATGGTATTCCCTGATGATATAGGTTGTAGGTTCGGTTGCGAGTTGAATGGACAGCTATGTGAATGGTGTTTGCCCAGATATTCAACTCTTTATGGTCGTATCCATTATGGACTTGATATAACATGGGGCACAATTCAAGGAACGCCAATTAGGGCTATGGCGGGCGGTCAGGTCATTTCCGGTGTTGAAAGTGACGGATCCGGATGGGGACATTGGGTAAGGATATTCCATAATAACGGGTTGAGTACGCTATATGCACATATGTAGGACCCCCCTGTTGTTGTTGGATATATTCCACAAGGGTCGTATCTGGGTACAGTTGGCCATACCGGAGAAGCCGACGGAGATCATTTGCATTTGGAGGTCTATAATTCTAACAACGTCAAGGTTGATCCGTATCCGTATTTATTTGATGCCGGATCGTATGATGGTACGGTTTTAAATCCGAAGACGTTTGTTGTCTTTGACGGACCGCTTACATTGAGGAGTGAACCCTTATCAAGCTCAACAAACTGCGGCTCCATTCCAAACGGAACTGTTGTGACTATAAGCAAGATTGAGCCTGCAAGAGACAATTTCTTTTTCGGATATATTTCTACCGTCACATATACGGGAAGATGGATAGCACTTGGTAAGACTAACGGAGAAATATATGCTGCCAACCTTACAGATCAATGGCTGGTATACGACGGACCACTTACAATAAGAGAATCTGCTTCCTCATCATCGGCGAGCTACGGACAGGTGACAAATGGGTCGAGATTCTATATAACCGAGGTTTATGTGGCGAATGACTATATTTTCGGCAAGATCTCTTCATCATCGCATTTGCTATTGGCGAGCGGCAGTACTTGTACGGCGGATAACGCCAAAGGGCATTGGGTGGCTATAGATTTCTGCACAACATATTGAGCTGAATAAATCACCAACGGCACCGCTTCGGCGGTGCCGTTGCTTTAATGGTATAGGTTGTTTTTTTGAGTGTATCTTTATTCTTTGTTTCGCTTCGATCTCAATGTTTTAAGGATTTCATCTACGTTGGATTCTTTTGTGACATTTGGATAATTTTTTTCAAAACCGATCAAAATATCCCTTGATTCAAGCTCGTCATTTTTAACCGATGCGTAAACGCTTTCAAAATTTCCGTTTTTGAGTGCGGATTCGATAAAAACTCTTGAATCCTCGGGAAAAGCATTCCAACCGCCGTAAAGCTCGGTTACCGCTTTGTTGATGCTGTCAAGGCAAACAGGCTTTCCCCGTTTTTCGTGTTCTGCCAATATACCGATAACGTCGGAAAGATCATTTTTGTATTTTCTTCCCGAACGAAGCTTCATCGCAATAAGGTACTGCGCCGCTACGGTTCTTACGGTGAGAACACCGTAAAATGACTTGTAGTATACGGAAATCTCGTCAAGCTTCGGAGAATAGGAGCTTGTGCGTGTAAAATCGTCATTCAGCCATCCGTTTGGCAGACCGAATTTGTCTCTTACGTGATTTATTGCATCCTTCATGGAGGATGAGGCGCGTATGACCGCATCTATATCCGTGGTCATTTCCCTGAAGGCATAGCTTGTTAAAATTGCCGCGCCGCCTACCAAAACGATCTCGGCGGGCATTGCTTTGCCGTTAAGCCTTCTGAATTCCTTTGCCAATTCCTTGAGGTAAGTATCAAGGTTTTCTTTAGTAAAGCTTTCAGGTGACATTGCGTACCTCGCTTTCTACGATGTTGAATCGCAAAAATTCGGGAATGGCTTCTTTGAGCGATCTTTCCTTCGGTATATCCGTTTTGGATACCTTCGCTTCGGCAAGCACACTTGCGGGGTAAAGGGTGTTTTTTAATTTCAGATCACGCATATCATCGTACCGCGTACATATCGGTATTTTGTTTTCATTACTCACGTAATCAAGCATAGCAAGGAGATACAGGCTTTCGGGATACCATTTTTTTGCGTAATATTTTCGGATGTTATCTTCCTCCAAAAGCTCAATTATAAAGTCGATATCGCCGAGCTCCTTTAATCTGTGGCAGGTATTGCTTTTGAATATTTCAAAATCACTGCGCTTTTCAAGGTGCGGTTCGATCAGCTCTTCCATCGAAACACCGAGAACCTTTGAAATACGGTAGACAGTCTCGGCAGAGCATTTTTCAAGCTGTGCCCTTTTACTGCAGATGTCATTTATCGTGGTGTAGGCAATGCCGCTGTCCTTTGAAAGCCGGTATTGCGTTATTTTTTTCTTTTCAAGCAATTCGTTTATTGACACGGCGATTCACCTCCCGCATTTATTATATCGGTCAACCGTTATAATGTCAATAGTGTTTTGCGTTTATTCGGTTTTATTCCAACCCGTTTCTGATAAACTCCACGCCGCGGTTGAAGGTTTCAAAATCCACGGTGTCGGGGAGGATATTGGAGCTTTCAAGTGTAAGTGTGCCGCCGTAGGAGTGCTTTTTCAATGCGGCAAAGAAGGCGCTCCAATCGATACCGCCCTCGCCCGGCTGGCGTATAGCCTTGCGCGCTACCCAGTCACCGGGTGCGCCCTCGTAATCTATTATATGGAAATGTCCGATACTGTCGGGCAGTAAGGAAGCAAGCGTTTCGTTCGTTTCGCCGTGGAAGGCGGATGCGCGGGTATCGGCGGTAACGGAAAAGGGGTAATGCTCAATTGCTTTTTTTAGGTTATTAAGCGGTGTTGAATCAGTGCAAACGCAGTTTTCGGGCAATAGGGGCAGTCCGTAGCCTTTTCCCGTTTCAACTATCCTTTCCATGCGCTCGAAAAGCATCTCGGGGTATTTGTCGCTGTCGGGTATTCCCCAAGGGTGGAACACGCATTTCTCGGCACCGAGCGCGAGGGCTATCTCGCAGTCCTTTTTTACGATATCAAGCGCGGCTGTAAGGTTATGTTCCCCGGGCGTACTGCAAAGGTCGCCCGTTTGCTTGTTCATATGTAAAACGGGTATTTTTATCCCGAGGGAAAGGTACTCCTTTATTGTGTTTTCGATATCCGTGTAAAGGTCCTCGAATATCATCAGCTCAAAGCCGTCGCATATCATCTTATCGTGAAAGCGGGAAAGCAGATGCGGGTCGCGTCCGTTTATGCGCCCCGTAAAGCATCCGGTGGAGATATATACCGAATTTTCCATTTTTCTGCCTCTTTTCGTCATTTTTCGAACTTCTCCGATAATTTTAGCATTGCGGTGTGCTTTTGTCAATTGAGTATATCCTTGTTTACAGTACGTTTATTATCTGTTCTCAGAAAATTTACATATTTTTCGTTCTTTTCACTTGATTTGCGCGCGTCTGAACTGTATAATATAATCAATAAATATAAACGGCTTTAAAAGCGTGTGCGCGCGAGTGCCGAAGGAGGTATAAAATGAAAAAAAGGAGATCATCCGGAATATTCGCGATAATCGTCTTTTTGATAGTTTTGCTTATTCCCACCTACATAGCTATCATCTCATTCAACAGAACGGAAAATAAGCCTCCGGAGGTGGATGATTCCGCATCGCTGTCTGTCAGCGATATCAACGGCGCGGAATTTAACTTTGCCGACGATAACGAGGACGGCAAGGCGATGATCGATCTCTTCACCGCCATGATAAGCGGCTCTACCAGGGTTGACGAGCTTCCCGTTAACGAGGGTACCCCCTGCTATCTCGTTTCCTTCGTTTCGGGCGAAACGGAAAAGCTTTATCAGTTCTATTTTTCCAAGAATGCAGATTCTTATTTCGTAGATAAGGACGCAAAGGTGTTCCGTATTCCCACCGATAAGGCGGCGATGTTTATGAACACACCCTATGCGGCATCCCTCTTTACCGAGATATCCGCGGCTCCCGAGCTTATCTTCAACGGCACCGATAAGCTTCTTCCCTCCGATATAAGCTGGAAGTTCCGTTCCCAGAAGGGCGGCGAGCTTGTTGACGTGGATCCCAAGTCTCTCAAGCTTGCGGTGGATACTCAGAATACCGTGTCCGACGGAAGCTTTGAGCTTTCCTTCAATATGATACCCAATCACACCGTTGTGGTAATTACCGATGAAAACGGCAAGGAGATATTCAAGGGCGCGTTTATTAACGACGAGCTGAAAAAGATCTCCGACCAGCTTAAGGTAACGGAAAGCACAGTGCTCCACGTTTCACTTGATGTTCAGTGGAACGAGACCGACGCGCTTGATTACAGCGGACGTGCAAAATATGAGTTTAACGTAGATTTTGCCGCACCCGCAGTATTCTCCCTCGGCCAGACCTCCGTTAAGCGCGGCGGCGTGGTGCTCGTTTGCGCAAAGAATGCAAAGGATGCTTCCAAAATAGGTTTTAGCGCATCTCCCGCACTTACCTTCGGCGATAAGACGATTGCCCCCAAGTTCTATTCCGACGGCAAGAACAGCTACGCGCTCGTTATGATAGATGCGAATACCGATAATAAGGAATACAGCTTCACTCTTACCTACGGCGCGGTAACACAGACTCTGCCCCTTAAGGTTGAGACCCGTACTTACCGCACGGGATATACCAGTAACGCAAGCGCGGCTATTGCTCAGTCGCATCGCTCCGCGGCGGCTCTCTCCGCATTTGATAATATAGTAAAGAGCCAGCTTGAAAAGACCTCAAGCGTAGCTCTTTGGAACGGAAAGTTCGGCTTCAGCGTTACCGACAAGACTCCTCAGTACTCACTCGGCTTCGGCCACAAGCGTACCATTACCAGCACAGGTGAAACTTATCAGAACTTCGGAGTTGACTATTACGTTGCCGCAGGTGCCGATATTATTGCCGTCAACAGCGGTAAGGTACTCTACGTAGGTGTTGCCGATTATCCCGGAAAGTTCGTTATTATCGACCACGGCCTCGGTCTCTTCTCCGTATATATGCACCTCTCCGATTATACGGTCAAGGAAGGCGACACCGTGGAAAAGGGAACCGTTATCGGCTCCGCAGGCACCTCCGGCTTTATTGCCGCTACGGGCGCTAACCACTCCATTATGTATTTCCAGAACGGAGACCCCTTCTGTGCTTATGAGCTTGAGGAAGTGGGAATCCCCGGACTTAACTGAGTTTTAAATCAATTTTCAAAGGGGGCGGTAAACGGCGTTTACCGCCCCCTTCACATCGGTATTATAATATTATGAAAATGAAAGAAACCGGCGGGATAAGTGCTTCCCGCAAAGTACTTAAAAGGATCTGTACCGCGGCAGTGTTTGCCGCAATAGTTTACGTAGCAACGGGCTTTCTCCCGCGTATACCGATAGGCAACGGCTACGTGCATATAGGCGATGCCGCTATCTATCTTTGTGCCGCTATGATGCCTCCTGCGTTTGCCGCGCCTGCGGCGGCGATAGGCGCATCTCTTGCTGACCTTACGGCGGGCTATGCGGCTTATATCCCTGCGACTGCAATTATCAAGGCGCTTACCGTAATTGCCTTCTCGCACGGCAGGGGAAGGCTTGCGTCAAAGCGCAATCTCGGTGCGTGTGTTATTGCCGCTTTTCTTTGTGTCGTATGTTATTTTCTGTGGGAGGCGCTCATTTATTCCTCCCTTGCGGCGCCGATAGCGTCACTTATCGGTAATCTTGTGCAGTCTGCGGTGTCTGCGGTGCTGTATTTTGCCGCCGCATACGCGCTTGACCGTACGGGTATCTGCTCCAAGATAATGTAAAAATCTGCCTTTCTTCTGTTTTTTTAGTTAAAAATGTCTCTTTTTTCACTCGCGAATGCCGAAAATACAGACAAATCCGTTCAAAATCAGCAAAATCGGCATAAAAGACTTGACAAAAGCCATACGTTTGTGCGATAATGATACGGTCGGTTAAACAGCGAGTGAAATAGAACTTTCGATCTCGTTTAAGGAGGTGCATATAATGCTTAGAACTTATCAGCCTAAGAAGCGTCAGCGTAAAAAGGAGCACGGCTTCCGTAAGAGAATGAAAACTTCCAACGGCCGCAAGGTACTGGCCAG
>JAZQFL010000005.1:0-6451 GCA_045539485.1 Eubacteriales bacterium | reverse complement strand
TGCAGAACTCGGGAAGGCAAGAGAAATCGAATTTTCTTATCTTCACAGAATTAACCATTGATACTCTCCCTTCAATATTTTATATATTCTAACATAGAGGTTTTTCTTTGTCAACGGGTGTTTCGCTATTTTATGACATTTTCACAAGGCTTTTTTCAAACGAATTGCCGCTGTAAAAACAATGCACAAACAGCCATAAAAAAAATGCGGAACCGCTGACACGGCTCCGCATAATTTTTTATACTTTCGTAATACCTGCAAGGATGCTTTTGTAATCCGCGAGATTGAGTCGGAGAAGCTCGGGCGTGTCAAGCCCGTAGGGGCACTTTGCCTTACAGCTTCCGCAGTTTATGCACTCCTCTATCCTCATCATCTTCGCCTGCGCTTCGGGTGTAAGATGCTGGGCGGAGGGCGAGCGGCGGATGAGCTGAGACATTCTTGCACAGTTGTTTATCTCAATACCGACCGGACAGGGCATACAGTAGCCGCACGCACGGCAGAAGTTGCCTATAAGCTCCGCTCTGTCGCGATTGATCACGGCGGAGATCTCCTCCGTCATTTCGGGGGTATGCTCCATATACGAGATAAATTCATCGAGCTCGTTTTCGCGCTGTACGCCCCATATGGGAAGCACGTTATCAAACTGTGCAATAAATGCATAAGCGGCGGCAGAATCGGTAAGAAGACCGCCCGAAAGACCCTTCATGGCGATAAATCCGACGTTATTTTCGGCGCACAGACGGACCATCTCCGTATCCGTCTCCGTTGCAAGATAGCAAAACGGGAACTGAAGCGTTTCGTAAAGACCCGAGAGCACCGCCTCCCTTGCAACGTCAGGACGGTGTGCGGTGATGCCTATGTGGCGTATCTTCCCTGCCCCTTTTGCCTCTAAAAGCGCCTCGTAAAGTCCCGTACCGTCACCCGGCTTGGGGCAAAACGCGGGATTGTGGAGCTGATAGAGATCAATATAGTCTGTGCCGAGAGTCTTCAAGCTCATTTCAAGGTCGCGCGCAAGAGCCTCTCCGCTTTGGGCAGCGGTCTTGGTTGCTATCGTGACCTTGTCGCGCATGCCGCCAAAAGCGATACCGACCTTTCTTTCGCTGTCGGTATAAGCACGCGCGGTATCGAAAAAGGTAAATCCCGCATCAAAAGCGCGTCGCAGAAGCATTACCGCATAATCATCGCTTACGCGCTGTATCGGAAGCGCGCCGAATGCATTCTGCGGAGATACTATTCCCGATTTTCCGAGGACTACTGTTTTCATTTCTTTTTTCTCCTTTTTCGGACTATACGGAAGATAAGAGCAAGGGTAGAGACAGCGAGCAAAGCGCCAACGGTATCCACGATAATATCAACAAGCTGCATACTTCTTCCGGGGACGAAATACTGATGTATTTCATCAAAAACAGCATAAATAACGGCACACCCGACGGAAAGGGACGATCGCCGGGCACCGCAAAACCCGAATGATGTAAAAAGCAGAAAATAAAGCCCGCCGAGCACAGCGTAACAAAACATGTGCGCAAGACTGCGAAACGCCGGCTCAATTCTATCGGCAAGTGCGTTTATTTCCGCTTCGCCCTTGTCAGCACCGACAAGCAGGCGTACGAGCTCATAACACATGCCTTGACTGCGATCTCCGGATTCATTGCTATCTTCAGCGGAAAAGCCGTATATAACACCCTGCCACAAAAGGCAGAGAACAACAATTGCGATGCGCAAGCAAAGTACGCGCTTATTTTTCATTTTTACCTCTGCCGATAAACGCGGCTATCTCTTTTTGCGGAAAAACGAACGTCAAAGTCCCCCAAACAGCCACACCGCACAAAACGGAAATACAGAGTGAGGCAACAGAGGGCATGTGAGACGCCGTAAATGAATATGCGAAGTGCGCGGAAATGCCGCAAAGCACCGCAAACACAGCGCTTGTAAGCAAGTCAAACACATCGGACAGACCAAAGAGCGCGGACCCGTTTCTTGCGTCAATAATATAATTGAGCACGGCACATACGGTTATGACCAAGCCGCTTGATGCGGCTATACCCGCAATGCCTAAGGCATTCGACAGCACGTACACAAGCCCGATATCAATAACACAACAAATAAGCGAGGTAACCATGGGAGCAACGACCTGTTTGCGGGAGAAGAACAATTTTTGCAAAACCTCGTTTACAGCCATTGCGGGCATACCGAGGCAGAACCATTTTAATGCCTCAGCTGTCAGCCGTGCATCGTCGGTTGTGAAATCTCCGTTAACGAAAATAAGCTCGATTATGGGATAAGCAAGCGCAAAGCATCCTGCCGCAACGGGCAGAACCACGTAAAGAAGCAGCTTCATCGAAGAAGCAGTTAGGCGCTTTGCCCCCTCCCCGTCACCGCCCGCGGATGCACGCGAAAGCTTGGGGAAAAGCAGATTGGTTGCGATAAACGAGAACACACCGACAATGATTATATAGAAGCGGTTTGCGTATCCTACAGCCGTTACCGCACGCCCTGCCTCAATGCCCGAAGCAAAGCGGGTGTTGATAACGCTGAGAACGGGCAACAGCCAGCTTGCCACAAGCAGAGGAAGGAATGCCTTTGCCGACGTTCTTACCTCGGGGGTAAGAAAATTAAACCTAAGCCGCAATCTGAAGCCGAGCTTCAGCGCTGTCGGCAGCTGAACGAGTGCCTGCAATCCCCATCCAACAAGCATGGAAACGGCAAGTCCGTGCACTCCGAACCTATCTTCAAGGAACAGCAGATAGAAAACTATCGCACCGTTAGAGAACAGACTGATGATACTCGGCAGGCGGAAATGACCCATACACTGCAGAACGCCCACAAAGCAGAACGCCGTTCCCGCAAATATGACCATCGGGAACATTATCCTTGTCAGCGGTACGGCAAGAAGCGCCGCTGCCTCGGGTATCTCTGGTGCAAGAAACGCCACAAGCGCAGGCGCAAACAGTTCTCCGATAACGGATATAAGCAGAGTTACGGCAAAAATTAGGTTAAAATAATCGGAAGCAAAGCGCATCGCCTTTTCCTTGCCCTTGGCAACGAGAAGCTCGGAAAAGATCGGAATAAACGCAGCTGTGACAACACCGCCGATAACAAAATCAAAAAGCATTATCGGCAAACGGCTTGCAGTTTCATAGGCTATTGCCTCCGTGCCCGTGCCGTAAGCGGATGCACAAAGCACGTCGCGGACAAGCCCCAGCAGCTTTGCGCATACTGTGGCAAGTGCCATTATGATGACCGTAAGGGTCATTTTTTTAACGGAATTTTCCGTACTTTTCATGCTTTCACATCCTTTATGGGGTTGCCGAGGACCGTTAGGTCAAAGCTCGGCAGGTATTCCTCTTTTGCGGAGCTTCTCGCCTGGCACCATCCGTTATAGCCAAGCGCGTCCGCTTCCCTCTGCACCTCGCCGTACTCAAAGCTTGTAAGACGTCGTTTCAGCTTTTTCGGCAGATGCTCGGTAAACATAGGTGTAAACTGGCTCATCAGACTGAGCCTTATTTTGGATATATCGACCTCGTTTTTGACGGCACGCAGTACGTTGATACTGTCCTCTCTGCAACCCGGCAAAACGAGGTGACGCATAATAACGCCGCGGCGCATTATGCCTCTTTCATCAAACTCGCATTCCCCAAGTGCATCAACCGCCTCAGCTAGGGATGCGATGGCATTTTCAAAATAATCGGGCGCTCCGCTAAGCTCTGCGGAAAGCTCGGAGCTGAAATACTTTATATCGGGCAGATATACGTCGATATGTCTGCAAAGCTCGGGAATGCGCGAGGGAAGCTCATATCCCCCCGTGTTCCACACCACGGGTATCTTTGGCTCCGCAATATCAAGCGCCTCAAAAACAGAGGGAGCAAAATGGGTAGCGGTAACAAGATCAAGGCATTCCGCACCCGCCGCTTCAAGCGAGCGGAATATCTCCGAAAGGCACCTCTCATCGACCGCCTCGCCCTTTTTATCAATGCTTATTTCCCTGTTCTGGCAGAAAACACATCCAAGCGAACAGCCGGAAAAGAACACCGTTCCCGCACCTCTCTCGCCCGAAAGGCAAGGCTCCTCCCATTTATGCAAAGAAGCCGCGGCAACAAGGGTGCTTGCCCCGCCGCCGCAGCGTCCCGCCTTCTGCGTTCTGTCCCCGCCGCAAAGGCGGGGACACAAACGGCAGCTCAGGTATTCATTTTGCATTATTCGCCGTATCCGTCGGGATTAAGCTTCTGCCAACGTGCGCTATCCTCGCACATACGCTCGATACCGTACTGAGCCTCCCAGCCGAGAAGCTCCTTTGCCTTTGCGGGATCCGCATAGCACTCGTCGATATCGCCGGGGCGGCGGTCTACGATCTTGTAATTGATCTTGATTCCGGTTGCCTTCTCGTAAGCGGCAACGATATCAAGAACGGAATAGCCGTTACCGGTACCGATGTTGAAGTACTCGATGCCCTTTACCTTTGCGGCGCGGTCAAGCGCGCAGAGGTGAGCCTTTGCAAGGTCAACAACGTGGATGTAATCGCGCACACCCGTACCGTCGTGGGTATTGTAGTCGTTTCCGTAAACGGAGAGGCAGGGCAGCTTACCGCCCGCAACCTTGGTGATGTAAGGAAGCAGGTTGTTCGGGATACCCTTGGGGTCCTCACCTATAAGTCCGCTCACGTGCGCACCGATGGGGTTGAAGTAACGGAGAATGGACACACTCCACTCGGGATAAGCAACGGTGATATCGGAAAGTATACGCTCTATCATAAGCTTGGTCTCACCGTAGGGGTTAGTGGTGCGGAGGGGGAAGTTTTCGCGTATCGGCACGCTGTCGGGCTTGCCGTATACAGTAGCGGAAGAGCTGAATACTATCCTTCTTACACCGAACTCCTCCATTGCATGGCAAAGGTTAAGAGTGCCTGTGAGGTTGTTGTGGTAATAAAGCATGGGCTTTGCAACAGACTCGCCAACTGCCTTAAGTCCCGCAAAATGGATAACGGAATCGATCTCGGGGAACTCGCGGAACACACCGCGCACGCCCTCCATATCAAGAAGGTCTACCTTACGGAACGCGGGGCGCTTGCCCGTGATCTTCTCTATTCTGTCAAGAACGCACTCCTTGGAGTTGCAGAGATTGTCAAGGATAACAACGTCTCTGCCGTCCTCAATAAGCTCAACTACTGCGTGGCTGCCGATAAAACCGGTACCGCCGGTAACAAGTACTGCCATGTCAATTCTCCTTTATGTAAAAATATTTCAAACAAGCGAGGGCGGGTATATGCCCATCTCATGCATTTTTGCGATCTTTTCCTTAACGAAGGGCTTATCCTCCGCATAGGTAACGCCAAACCAATTGTCATAAGTGGGAAGCACCGCAAGGTCGGCAAATCCGCACTTTATAGCTCTTGTTGCGGCATCGGGAAGTCCGTACTCTGCCTTCTCAAGATCTCTGCCCGGAGTTTTCAGGAATTCATCGAACTCATCCGCAAGGCGCTCGAGAAGCGCCGAGGTAAAGCCGTAGAAATTCATGGAAACGAGCGTGTCTCCGGGGATAACGGCGGCGGTGCCGTCCTCAAACTCGGAAAGAGCGTCCTTGCCGTAAGGGGTAAGCTTTTTGTTTTCCGTAACGGAAGTAAGCATTCCGTTTTCAACCGCGCAAACTCCGCGGGAAACGCTTCCCTTATCGGAAAGAGTGTTCTGCAGCACGTAGCCTGCCATGCAGAAATGCTCCTTACCGTCGGCAGGGTGGCTCTCCAGATAATCCTTTACGATCTTAAAAGCGGAGCGGCCGTAGAAATCGTCTGCATTAATGACGGCAAACGGACCCTCTACCGCGCCCTTTACGCACAGAAGCGCGTGACCCGTGCCCCAAGGCTTTTTGCGGGCTTCGGGAATATCAACGGTGCAGTAGCTATCCTGCTTCTGGAATACGTATTCAACCGCTATCTTCTTTTCCGCACGTTTTCCCACCGTCTCACGGAAAAGCTCGTAATTTTCTTCTTTTATAACGAAAACTACCTTATCGTATCCGCATACTGCGGCATCGTGGATGGAATAGTCGATAATAAACTCGCCGTTTGCACCAACGGGGTCGAGCTGTTTAAGTCCGCCGTAACGGGAGCCCATTCCGGCGGCAAGTATTACAAGTGTCATAATTTCTCCTGACGCAAAGAAAGCAGAGGCATAATATCCCTCTGCTTCCTCCTTTTTTTAGTCAGCGTAAACGCTAACGCACTTTCTATCCTTTGCAATCTGCTCAAACTTTACTGTTCCGTCGATGAGAGCGTAAAGTGTATCGTCAGATCCGCGTCCGACATTGTTGCCGGGATGAATATGAGTTCCGCGCTGTCTTACAATGATGTTACCAGCAACAACGGACTGTCCGTCTGCTTTCTTAACACCAAGACGCTTGGATTCGCTGTCACGACCGTTCTTGGTCGAACCAACACCTTTTTTGTGTGCGAAGAACT
>JAZQFL010000004.1:0-3529 GCA_045539485.1 Eubacteriales bacterium | reverse complement strand
ACGGCGGCAAGACCTGGGAGCGGCTCCACGACCTTACGTGGAACGCATACGACCTCAACGATTTCGCAAAAAAAGACGAAAGCGGTAATATCACCGAACGCGGCGTTGAAGATATGCTTGCGTATCTTGATATAGTAGGTCTTTTTGAATGCGAGGAAAAAGCCTTCGGCTTCAACCGCATTTACAGCGAGGACGGTAAAAATACCGACGTTACCATCGAAGGTGAAAACGGCGAAGAGTATCTTGCAATCCGAACGGCGCAGGAGAAAAACTACCGTTCCGTTTCCATCGGTCTTGACAACAAAATGGCAAGATCCACCGCCTATAACGTTAAGGTGGTATTCAGAGCAACCGAGAGCTTTAAGCTACAAAGCGGAAAGAGCAAGCCTCTTTTCCTGCGATTCAGTGATACGCTTACCACAACAAACGACGTCGCAATTCCGTTTAGCGGTCTGAACGCCGATGAAAACGGCTGGTGCACCGTTGAAGCAAGCCTGAAATCCTTAGTTGACACCAACACGGTAAGGATCTTTACTTACGCCGCGCTCGGAGAAGGCATTGACATAAAGAACGTTACCGTAACCGAAGCTGATACCGGCAATACCGTTCTTAATTTTACGGTAGACGGTATAGAAGAAGCGTTCAACTCACACACCGCTTACCACTTCACACAGCTCACTCCCGTTCAGGATAAGGTAGGCGACGGCACGTATATCTATTTCTACGGACAGGGCTCTTACAGAGAAGACGATATCTACATGGCAAGAGTTAGCAAATCAGATTTTGAGAGCTTTGACGCATACGAGTATTTTGCAGGCAGAGATGCGGACGGTTCTTCCGTCTGGACAAAGAACCCCGCAGAAGCAAAGGCGCTTGTTGAGCTTAAAGACGGCGCAAGCAGCATCAGCGTTGCATACAACAAGGGGCTCGGCAAATGGATGCTCACCTATTACGGCAAAGGCTTCGGTGACAGAATAAGATTTGCCGACACAATTGACGGCGAATACTCCGACGGGCTGACCTTTATTTCCAAGGAAAACGTTAAGGATTTTATAAATTATAAGCCGATTACCGGCTATCCCTTCACAAACTACACAAAGGGAACGTACAGCTTATACGGCTCCTACGTAAACTCCCGCTGGATAAGCGAGGACGGCACAAGCTTCTACTGCATCTTAAGCCAGTTCTACGATTGCTATAACGTATCCCTCGTTAAAGTAGAGCTTGACGTTGAGTTTGGGGAGTGAGTTTGGCAACCGACGCCTCCGCAAGGCGAACACAACCGAAAAAAGCACGCAAAAGCGTGCTTTTTTCATGGTCGAGGTGACGGGATTCGAACCCACGACTTCTACGTCCCGAACGTAGCGCTCTACCAAACTGAGCCACACCTCGTTATTCTGTTTTACGGTTGAATGCGGGGGCAAAACGCGGATGCTTGCGCATCCGCGTTTATAATACTAATTACTCCTGAGTCTCAGCGGGAGCCTCGGTGGTATCCGCAGGTGCGGTGGTCTCAGCGGGGTTTACGATCTCGCCGTCATAGTAAGGAGAGTTTGCACCGGGAACACTCTGGGGGTTATCAGCGGTGTAAACTACGTTAGGCTGAATGATGTAAAGAACGAGCAAAATAACAACGAAAACGATAGAAACGATAGTAGTAAGATTACCGAGGGTCTTGTCTATCTTCTTGCCCTTGGTCTTACCGAAAAAGTTCTCAGCGCCGCCTGCGATGGTGCCGGAAAGCTGATGATCCTTACCGTGCTGCATAAGAACTGCGATAACAAG
Organism: Eubacteriales bacterium; assembly: GCA_045539485.1. Classification (GTDB taxonomy): domain Bacteria; phylum Bacillota; class Clostridia; order Oscillospirales; family CAG-272; genus RUG12395. Next base: position 1,744 of record JAZQFL010000004.1, on the reverse strand, counting down.
AAAAATTGCCATTATAATGAGCAGAATGCCCATGATGGTCTCGAAAGCTGCCATTGTAAAAAATCCTCCGTATATATACGTCTTTTATGCGGAAAAACCGCATTACAATCCAAAGTACAAATGATTATAACACAACACATTCGAAAATGCAAGTGTTATTTTTAAGAAAAAAGCCAAAAACGGCTGATTTTTCAGCCGTTTTCGTTTTCAGCTTATTTCACGTTCACGCGGATAAAGTCCGCGCGTTTTATCTCGGAGGTATCACACCCCGCATTTTCAAGTGCTTTTATCAGCTTTTTGTCTGCTTTGAAGAGTATTCCTCCGTCTTCGGCAACCACAACAAGCTCTGCGTACTCTTCGCCCAGCTTTTCCAGTGCATCCGCATCTACCTTAACAACGGGGCAATTGTAGCAGGTAACCACCTCGCCGTTTTCAACAACGTGCTGATATACCTCGTAATCTCCCATTCCCTCGCCTGAGGGCGCTTCGGCAATATCCGCAGGTGCGTCCGGCACGGCATCTGCCTTAAGTCCTTCGGTAGGCTCGCCGATACGGCCCTTTCCGTCGGAAGCGATCGCCATATCCATTGCGGCTTCTTCGGTAACGCTGTACAGCATGGGGGAGTCCGCATTTGGTGCATCCGTACCGTTTTTGAGCATTACGGGCAACGCAACAGCAAGCACAAGTGCAGCCGCAATGGGAGCGGCATAGCGCTTTGCAGCTCTCATAAATTTCGCACGGAGAGCTTCGCGGTGCACTGCACGCATGATATTTCCGTGCAGCTCGGCGGGTACCTCCGCATTGCATGCAGAAAGCGCCTCGCAAAATGCCTTATGCTCACGGCATACGGCAGAACATTCCGCACAGCCTTCAAGATGCTCCTCTATCTCTTTTGCATCCTCAGCCGAAAGAGCGCCCTCGCAGTAATCTATTACTTTGTCTTGAAATTCGCAATTATTGTTATTCAGGGTTTCCATATCCGTTTCCTTCTGTCTTTTTACAGCTATAAGACGAACATTTAACCGAATCCGTTCCCTTTTTCGAGCAACTTTTTTAGTTTTTCGCGTGCACGGAACAGCCTGCTTTTCACCGTGCCCTCGTCAATCTTAAGTATCTCTGCAATTTCAGCAACGCTGAAGCCGTCCATATAACGCAAAATAACTATCTCGCGGTGGTTTTCCGTAAGCCTGTCAAGCGCCTGCATAACGCTTACATTGGTTTCGCTTTCCATAAGCGCATCCTCGGGGGTGGGAGCGGTATCCTCGATATCCAGCTCGTTTCTGCCGTCTTCGGCATCCTCTCCTTCAACTGTAAGCGATACGGTACGCCCTCTTGCCGCCTTGCGCGCCCTGTCGGCGGCGGCATTCTGCACTATTCTATAAAGCCAAGTATTAAAGGAGGAATCGCCTCTGAAGCCCGCAAGCGAGCGCCAGAGCTTGATATATATGTCCTGAGAAAGATCGGATGCATCGTGCTCGTCGCCTCCGCAGGCGCGCAGAGCCATATTATACACCGTGCGCTCCGTTGCGTACACAAGCTCCTCAAAGGCACTCTCGTCACCCGCGGATGCCTTGAGCGCAAGCTCGGTCAGCCTGTCTCTTCTTTCTCCGTCCATAATATCCACCTCCTTTTCTTTAAAATTCCGCCTTGTTCTCCGCTTCAAGCACGGTGCGCGTGAGAAGCTCGGCTATATCCGAAACCTTTGTAAGCGAATTTATCCCCGCGCGTGCCGCGGCGGCACCGG
>JAZQFL010000003.1:0-7961 GCA_045539485.1 Eubacteriales bacterium | reverse complement strand
GAGCTACCATGGCATTGCAGTCGGCACCCGTCATCAGCTTTCCGTTTTCGCCGTATGCATTGGTGACGATAACGGGAAGCGTGCTGTTTTCCTTGGCGGCAAGAAGCGCCGCCTTCGTTTCGTAGCTGTCGTTCATCGTTTCGATGATTATAAGATCTGCACCGTACTTGACGCCAAGGCGCACGGTATGTGCAAAAAGCGCCACCGCCTCCTCAAAGCCGTAATCCCCGTAGGGTGCAAGAAGCCTGCCGCACGGACCGATATCGAGCGCGATGAATTTTTCCTGCGCGCCGATGCTCCCCGCCCTTGCCTTTTTGGCATTCTCAAACGCAGAAGCTACTATATCTTCAAGTTCCGCTTCGTAAAACTTCAGCAGATTTGCCCCAAATGTATTGGTGCTTACAACGTTACTTCCCGCATCGTAATACGCCTTGTGGATAGCGCTTATCTCTTCGGGATGCGTGATATTCCATTTTTCGGGGCTCTCGCCGGGTGTGAGGCCCCTTGCCTGAAGCAGGGTTCCCATACCGCCGTCAAGGATAACTGTATTATCCTTTAAAAAATCTCTGAAATCCATATTAACTCCGTAAGGGACTCACTTTCCGAGAATGTCGGAAAGATTTGAGAGTATCTTTTCTGCAACGTCGGGCTTATTCATTGAATAAACGTGCACGTTGCGTATTCCGTTTGCAAAAAGGTCGATTATCTGATCGGTGGCATAAGCAATGCCCGCCTGCTTCATTGCCGCAGGGTCATTGCCGAATTTATCAACAAGGCTGACAAAGCGCCTCGGCATAAAAGAGCCCGAGAGCTTTATCGCGCGCTCTATCTGGTTTGCGTTTGTGATAGGCATAACGCCGGGAATAACGGGAACGGTGATTCCCTTCTCCCTTATTTTATAAAGGAAGTTATAAAGCAGGTTATTATCAAAAAACATCTGCGTGGTGAGAAAATCACAGCCTGCATCGACCTTTTGCTTGAGATACTCGATATCCGCCCTTTGGTCGGGGCTTTCGGGATGTATCTCGGGGTAGCACGCACCGCCGATGCAAAAGCTTCCCTCCGCCTTTAATTCGCGCACAAGATCGATCGCATAGCGGTAATCCCATTTACTGCGGTCATCGCCAAGCATCGCCTCAGGAATATCTCCGCGCAGTGCCATAACGTTTTCAATGTGGGAGGCCTTCATATCTGCTATCCTTGCGCGCACTGTCTCCCTTGTGGAGGACACGCATGTGAGATGCGCAAGCGTGGGAACACCGTAGCGTTCCTTGATGTTTTTTGCAATGTCGAGAGTATACTTGCTCGTTCCGCCGCCCGCTCCGTATGTAACGCTCATATAAGCAGGTCGCAGACTTGCAATCTCCTCGGTTGCTTTTTTTACAGTATCAAAGCCGCTTTCGGTCTTCGGCGGAAAAACCTCAAAGGAAAGCGTAAGCTTATCATTATTTAAAAGCTCGGTGATCTTCATATTTTTCTCCGTTATCAGTGCTCAAAGCCTATCATAAGACCGCCCTTTTCCTCATAAAAGGAGCAAAGTCCTCCGCTTTGGTATACCTTGATATCGGCTGACGGATATTTTGCGAGAAGCGCAGCACGGAGCTTTTCGGCGGCTGTGGCATTTAAGCAGTTGCCTATGCGCACCTTTCCGCCCTTATATCCGTGCTCCTCCATTATTCTGACGACAGCGGCGAGAGCTTTGGCTTCTCCGCGGCACTTTTCAAGCTGCTGGAGATCGCCCTTATCGCTTGCCTTACCCACAACACGGATTCCGAGAAGCCCTGCCGCCTTTGCGGCAAGACGGCTTACTCTGCCGTTGTTGGCAAGATTATTCATCGATTCAAGCACGAAAAGGAGAGCGGTGGTCTTTGCGTACTCCTCCATTTTTGCGCACAGATGTTCAAAATCCGCTGTCATAAAAGCAAGCTCGCGCGCCTTTTCAATGAAAAGACGCATCTCACCGCCTGCGGTAAGGGAGTTTAAAACGTACACGTGTCTGTCGGGATATTTTTCCTCGTATTCTCTTTTTGCAACGCACGCGGCATTATAGCTTCCCGAAAGCGTTGCGGTTATGGTAATGCAAAATACGCATTTGGCATCCCCGAAGCATTGAAGCCAATCTGCGGGCGAGGGGCAGGAGGATGCGGACTTACCCTTGTAGGATGCAAGGTAATTTACCATTTCTTCAACGTCAAGAGCACCGTTATCCACAAATTCTCTTTCGTCCGTTCTTATCTTGAGCGGCGCGCAGGCAAAGCCGTCTCCCTCAAAAGAAAATGTATCTGCGGAGGAATCCGCAACTATCTTAAGTTCAAATACGTTCATAAGATCTCCCATATTAAATATCTTCCGCAAGCACGCGGCGTTTTTTCCATATTCCGGAAAGGAAATATATCATACCCGGTATTGCACAGCCGTATGCGGCTACACCGTAACCGAGGACAAATCCGTAAAATCCGAGCCCGAGCTTTATACCTATCAGCCAGCTGAGCCCTATTCGGAGAATAACTCCGTCAAGAAGAGCAAGTACCATACTGAGGCGCGCATTTCCTATCGCCTGAATAAAAGCACTGCTTCCGCGCATCACGGCAAGCGCGGGGAACATCCAAAGTATCGCCTTTATAAAGGTGGATGACATCTCATGCACGAGCACATCGTCGGAGAACAGCATAAACAGCTCTTTTCCGAAGAGCACGTAAAGAAGCATTGCCGCAACGGTAAACGCGCTTGAATATGCCCAAGCGTACCAAACGGTGCTGACAGCGCGTTTTTCCTTCCTTGCCGCTATATTCTGGCTTATTATGGGCATCGCCGCGTGCTGAATGCCCTGAGATATCTTGTTTACTATATCGTCTATCCTCATTCCAACACCGAAGGTAGCGGAGGCAACGACGTTGATATCGTTAACAAGTGAGTTTACATAGAGCATTGAGATATTGATGCATCCCGACTGGATCGCCATCGGAGCGCCGAGGCTGAGTATCATTCCGACGTACTTTTTGTTAAGCTTGAAGCTCTCGCGTCGGAAATCAAAGCCGAATGCCTCCTTGTGCTTCATAAGGTAGTATATCGAGAAGATAAACGAAGCCGCCTGACCGATTATCGTTGCAAGCGCCGCGCCCGCAACACCCATACCGAGAAGTCCCGTGAAAAGGAGATCGAGCACAAGGTTGACAAGAGATGCGATACCGATGAAAAGGAAGGGGCGCTTGGAATCTCCCATACCGCGAAGTACCGCACTTACCATATTATATCCCGCAGTGAACACAAGTCCCGCACCGCATATAACAAGATAATGCACAGCCATCGCATAGGATTCCTCGGGCATATTCATTATCTCCATTATGCCCTTATGGAAACCGAGAAACACACCCGTCATAACAACGGCAAATATCATAATAAGCGTAAAGAGCGTTCCTATTATCTCGCTCATTTCCTTGCGCTTACCCGCGCCTAGCGCCTGAGAGATAAGCACCTGACCGCCGTTTGAAAATCCGAGCGTTACCATAGTTGCAAAATTAAGTATCTGACTGCTTTGCGAAACAGCGGAAAGGCCGGGAGTACCTACGTACTCGCCGACTACTATCATATCTATTGTACTGTAAAGGACCTGCAGGGCATTAGACGCCATAAAAGGCAGGGCGAGAAGCACAAGCTGCTTCCACACACTGCCTGTTGTAAGGTCCTTTGAGATCGATTTTGTAGCCAAAACATCTTCCCCCATTGTATACGGTAAACTATGTTAATTTTAACACTGTTTAGGTAAAAAATCAACCGCAAGGAAATATTTAATTGTCATATTACGGCAACTTTTTCACGGCGCACCACTCGGGCAGGGAGAGAAACACCTCATCCTTACCCCGCCAAGGAAAGGAAAGACGGCAGGAATAGAGCGCGGGATACTTGCGTTCATCGCGCGCGCCGTACTTGTGGTCACCGAGAAGCGGAAAGCCGCGGCTTGCGAACTGCACGCGTATCTGGTGGCTTCTGCCCGTATGCAGGCGTACAAGCACCTGCGAGCTCTCCCCCGCCGATAAACGCACAAATTCAAGCCTCGCCTTCTTCACTCCGCCGCGTTCGCGCTTAACTACAAACACCTTGTTCTTTTTGGAGTCCTTCCACAGAAGATCCTCCCAATCGCCGCGATCGGGCACCTCTCCCTTTACCTCGGCAATATATTCCTTAACCATTTTTCCCGATTCAATAAGGCGCGAAAGCTCTGCCGCCGCCTTCTTTGTGCGGGCATATACCATCACACCGCTCACGTTGAGATCCAGCCGATGCACGGCAAAAAACTCACCGCCAAGCTCGCCTGCAAGTGCTAAGGGCATATCCTTTTCTGAATCTATGCCGACAGGCTTTACGCAAACGGCGATATCCTTATCGCTATAAAGTATCTCCATATCGTCCTCAAAGCTGTTTTTTATCAAAAATTGGCAAAGCGCACACAATTGCCGCAACGCACAATATAGCGGTTACTACTGCGGCATACAAATATTCTCCGCTTTCCGCCTGAGAGTACATAAGCGGCGCCGTTTTCATAAGAAAAGCAGGGGTATACTCCTTTACCTCCGGAATGATGCCGATAAGATACGCACCGCCGAACACCGCGCCAACACCTAAGGCAACGCCCGTATTGGTGTTAAACAATGCGGAAAAGAACGGTATAAGCAAAGCGGCAAAAGCGCCGAGAAGCCACCAGCCGAACACGGAAAAACCGAGCGAGCCCACAACGGAATTATCCCAAAAATACGCGCTGTACGCATAGCTGATACCAAAGCAGGCAAAATACAGCGCAGTCCAGAGAAGGAATAATACCGATGCTTTTGCAAGCACAACCTTACGGCGCGAAAGCCCCTTGGTAAGGCAAAGCACAAGTGTGTTTGCATTATATTCCTTTGTAAATATACCGCACTCCGCAAGCACAAAAACGATAAGCGCTATCGGCATATTCTTAAAAAACTGTGTCCACGAATCGAGTGCGGTCACCTCGTACACGGTCACGGTCATGCCCGACTGAGCAAGCGATTCCGAAAGAGCCTCAATAAGCCAAGGAGTAAGCTTTGCTATCGCGGGGTTCATAATGCCAAAGAGCACAAATACCGCAAAAAGCATCAAAAGCCTGCCCGTACGGCGCTGTTCGAGGCATTCCTTTTTAATAAATGCAATAAAAGCTCTCATTTTTCCACCGCCTCCATAAACAGCGCTTCAAGCGAGGGCTCCCTGCGCTCTATGCGCAAAACGGGTACTTTATTATCGGAAACAAAGCGCAGTATCTCAAAAAGCGCACCGCATTCGTCCTTAAAGCCGAGCATATTTTCGCCTTCCGCGCGCAGAAAGCCAAAAGCGGCAAGAAGCGCACGCGCGCCCTCCGCATTTTCCGTTTCAATTACGTATTCGTCCGTGCTGTACCTTGCCTTGATATCGGAAAGCTTGCCGTTAAGAGCAATTTTACCGTCATCAAGAAATGCAACATCGGTACAGATACACTCCACGTCGGAAAGAATATGAGTGGAAAACACGACGGTAGTCTGCGTTGACGCCGCACTGAGGATATCAAGTATCTCTTTTCTGCCAACGGGGTCAAGGGCAGAGGTCGGCTCGTCGCATATAAGAAGCCTCGGGCGCGAAAACAGAGCCTGCGCAATGCCGAGGCGCTGCTTCATACCGCGCGAATAGCCGCCGATGCGGTGCCTCTCACCTGCAAGACCGACAAGCTCCAACAGCTCATCCGCACGGCTTTCGGCTTCTTTTTTATCCGTTCCCGTAATATCCGCACAAAGCCGGAGATACTCACCCGCTGTCATAAAGGTATAAAACTCCGGCACATCGGGCAGATAGCCTATCTTGCGGTTGGTGGGTGTATTTCCGTAGCTTACGCGCTCGCCGTCCACAAATATCTCTCCGCCGTCAGTCTTTATAAGACCGAGAACAGCCTTCATCGTTGTCGTCTTACCCGCGCCGTTTCTGCCGATAAAGCCGAAAATGCTGTTCTCAGGGACGTGCATATCAAGCCCGCGCAGTACCTCTTTATCGCCAAAGCGCTTATAAAGACCGTTTATCTTCAGCATTTACACATCCTCTTTTCCGAGAAGCAGGTAAAGAACGGGGCCGATATAGTTCATAAATACAATAGTAATTACAAGCCAAAGCGTGCGGTTGCCGCGCTTATAGTTCTTGTGGGTCAGTATGTGATATAGCGTATAACCGAGCAGAGCAAACTGCACAGCTACAAGCGGTATAAGAAAGGGCAAAAATTCCGTAAGCTGTTCCATTATTTTTCCTCCTTACCGTCAGCGGAATGCTTTTTATAATAAAGATAGGAATATATTATGGGTATGACCGCGATTGCAAACACGACCGTCATGAAGCCAATGAGGTTTACAGGCGCGGGCAAAAAAGCACATACTGTCGCCAAAAGTCCCCCCGCAGTCCACATCTTACCTGCAAGGCGATGGGTTGCGTTCCAGTTTGCCTCGTCCTCCAATGCCCACACCACCTTAATACCGATGGTGTAGTTCTGCTTGCATTTGGGCAGATAATTTCCAGTCACAGCCAAAACCGCACCGATGAAAGCGGGAATTATAACTCCCACGTTGACGTTTATACCCAAAGCAACGGAATAACACGCACCGCACAGAATGAGAGTCACTGAAGGAATGATCCAAATAACAAGAGAGAAGACCTTATCGCTCTGGCCCTTATTTTTGGGATCAAGGGAAGTAACTATAACAGCAAGCCAATGAAATGCAAGCATCAGCGGCGGGATACCAAGCACCATAAACGCCTTGCTTGCATAATCGTCTATCTCCCCCGCCGCATTCCAATGGGAGGGGATCTCATCGGGCAATTTGTTCCAAACGGCAAGACCGAAAAGAACAGGCAGAAGTATTATCAAAGACGTAATTATCAGTTTTTTCTTATTATTCTTTATCATCGTTTTCTCCTTTCAGGGCGGCAAGCCACAGCATAATTTCTTCAAGCACGGAGGCATTCAGCTCATAGTATATGAACTTCCCCTCCCTTGTGTCGCGCACAAGGTCCGCTTCCTTCAAAACCGACAAATGCCGAGAAACGGATGCACCGGTAACGGAAAAATGCTCGGTTATCTCACCTGCAGACTTCCTGCCCGTTTTCAGCATATTCAGTATCTCGCGCCTTATGGGATCCGCGAGAGCGCGCATAGTGTTCTGAAAACTCATTTTTCTCCCTCATTTAACATTTAACCTAATTGTTAAATGTATTATAACATTCCGCAAGCGGAATGTCAATACCCAAAAATACGCCCCGCCGTAGATCCTTCACTGCCGCGTTTTCCCTGTCGTCATTCTCGAGCGAAGCGAAGAATCTTAGGGAAAACGCCTCCGTTCAAGGATGACTTGGCGGGGCGTATGTTATTTTACTATCTCTATTTTTATGTCACCCGTATCGGTCTCTATCTCACAGAGTCCGCCGGATGTGGACTTAGGTACTTTCACCCTGCCCGTGTCGGATCTTGCGGAGAATATCTTATCGGTAAGGAAGGTTCCCTTAACGTCGCCTGTATCGGTTTCTATCTTTACCGATGCGGCATCGCAGGCATCAAAGTGCACGTCGCCCGTATCGTTTTCGATAGTAATATTGCCCGTCACAATAACAGAGCTCAGCACTATATCACCCGTTTCACTTTCTGCGGAAAAATATCCGCATTTCACCGAAGCGGCAGAGATCTTTCCCGTAGCCGTATCAAATGCAACGCTCTCCGTTACCGTGATGTTCTCAACCTTTACGTTACCTGTAGCGGTATCAGCCTCCAGCCAACGAAGCGCGGCACCTTTTAACGTGACTTTGCCCGTGTCGCTCTTAAGCTTTACCGCACCGAAGGAAAAACCGCTATCCACGGTAATGTCACCAACGCCGCTTTCCGCTGTCAAGTCACCGTATTCGCCTGCGGGAAGATAGATAACTGCGGCTGAGTCACC
>JAZQFL010000002.1:0-2445 GCA_045539485.1 Eubacteriales bacterium | reverse complement strand
GGGTGTAATACCGCTTGGAAAGCTCGTCTGCAAGCAGTGCGGCAGTCTCTTCATCAAAATCAGCGTCGATGGAGCTTATCATCCCTATCTCTTTTTTGTCTTCGTCAAGCACGCTGATATACTCCCTCTCCATCTCGAAGGGGAAGGCACGGTGCAGGTAAACCCTGGGATATACCAGCCCGCCGTATTCAAGGCGCAGGAAACCGTCCTCAAGGGAGAAAACGGCACTGTCCTTTGTTAAGTACGTTATGTCGATAACGTCAGAAAGATTGGTCTTATTCTCGGTGCTCATCTTATCCCTCCAGTACGATGTTTTTCAGTGCTTCCGCCTGCAGGGTGTACAGCCTGTGGTACACGCCCTCCTGCTTGAGAAGCTCCTCGTGTGTTCCCCGCTCGCATATCTTGCCGTTCTCCACAACAAACAGCTCGTCCGAGCCGCGCAGTGTGGACAGGCGGTGTGCGATGGTTATGGTAGTGCGCCCCTGTGAAAGCTTGTCAAGGGCACCCTGTATCTTCAGCTCCGTTTCGGTATCCATTGCCGAGGTCGCCTCGTCAAGGATGAGTATCTTCGGGTCGTTAAGAACTGCACGCGCAATGGAAAGCAGCTGGCGCTGTCCTTGGCTTAGGTTGCTTCCGCCCTCGGAAAGTACTGTCGAATATCCTTCGGGAAGACGCTCGATAAAATCCGCTGCATGAGCAACGCTTGCGGCATTTTTAAGCTCTTCCTCGCTCGCTGCCGTCTTTCCCATTCTGATATTTGCTTCAATTGTATCGGCAAACAGCACGGTGTCCTGCAGAACCATACCAATACATCCGCGCAAGTCTTTTTTGGGAATATCGCGGATGTCAACTCCGTCAAGCGTGATAACTCCGGAATCCGTCTCGTAGAAGCGGGTGAGCAGATTGACCACAGTGGTCTTACCCGAGCCCGTAGCACCTACTATTGCTATCTTCTGACCGGGAGATACAGTAAGGTCAAGCCCTTTAAGAACGGGCTTTTCGGGAACATAGGAGAAGTGTACGTTTTCAAAGCGCACGTTTCCTATGACATTTTTTTCGGTCATCGCAGTTGTTCCGCAATCCACTTCGTCCTCTGTATCGAGCATATCAAAGATACGCTCTGCACCCGCAAGGGCGGTGAGTATCTGCGCGTATTGGTTAGCTACCTCGTTTACGGGGCGGGTAAACTTTTTCGAATACTGAAGAACGGAATGGATATCTCCGATACGAAGCACCCCCTTTATTGCAAAGAGTCCGCCCGCGGTTGCAAGCACAAGGTACTGCAGATTTCCTATTACGTTCATTACAGGTCCCATAAGTCCGCCAAGCGTACGTGCTTTGATACCGACCTTTTTGTATTCCTCGCTCGTTACGGCAAAATCAGCGATCGCCGCCTCTTCCCTGCCGTAAGCCATAACGGTCTTATAACCCGTTACCATCTCCTCGGTTTTGCCGTTTAGCTCACCGAGAAGCTGCTGCTGACGCTTATAGTATTTGCGCATAAACTTAGCAAGATACGAAGAAATAAAAATTGTAAGGGGAATCGTCACCATTGCAATAAGCGTAAGCTGCCAGCTGTATCTGAGCATCATTGCAAAGGCGCCTATAAGTGTAAGAAGGCTTGACATCAGCGACGCAACGGACTGAGAAATGGTGTTGGACACGTTCTCAACGTCGTTTGTCATACGGCTCATAATATCGCCGTGGCTGTGCGTGTCCGTATATTTTATCGGAAGCTTGGATATCTTTTTAAAGAGATCGCGGCGCAGCATATGCACCGTAGTCTGCGAAAGCTTTGCGGATATTACGCTCTGCAGATATCCGAATGCGGAAGATAAAGCATAAATGACAGCCATGCCGCAAAGCAGTCCGATAAGGCGGGGAAAGTCTACGGAAATGTGCTTTGCTGCTTCATCGTAAGCTATGGTCTTTATCGCCTCACCCTGAAGTGCAGGGCCGATAAGGTCGGCAACCGTAACGCACAAGGTTGCGCCAAGCACACCGAAAAGCATAGCTTTGCTTTTGCCGATATAACGGAAAAGTCTGCCGAGAGTGCGCTTAAGCTGTTTCGGCTTTTCTCCGTTCATACGCGCGCCCATCATTCCGCCGCCTCTGCCTCCGGGGCCGCCTTTGCCGGGTCCTCCGGGGCCGCCGGGACCGCCCGGCCCTCTCATAGGTCCGTTCACTGTGCGTCGCCTCCCTTCGTCTGAGAATTGTAGATATCGCGGTAAACAGCACAGCTGTTCATAAGATTATCGTGGTTATCGCAGGCAATGATCGAGCCGTTTTCAAGAACTGCTATTCTGTCTGCGTTTCTTACACTTGCGATACGCTGTGCAATAAGAATTACGGTAGTATCGGAAAGCGCCTCGCGAAGCGCTTTTCTGAGCCTTGCCTCGGTCTCAAGGTCAAGGGCGGAGGTGCTGTCGTCAAGAATAAGTATTT
>JAZQFL010000001.1:0-2341 GCA_045539485.1 Eubacteriales bacterium | reverse complement strand
CGTATCCTCATGGGACAGCGCATCGACGGCAAAGCTTAAGGATTCCTTCTCTCAGCAGGAGCAGAAGCTTGAATCCGAAATAAAGGCATACGGCAAGACGCTTGACATCATATATAAGTACACCCCCGTCAGCATCTCGGCAACCGTCGATACGTCAAACTCAAATACCGATTGGCAGAACGAGGCTTGCGCAAAGCTCGGTCTCGGTAACGCCTCATCCGCACAAAAGCAGCTTCAGGAAAAGCACGGCGGAAGCTCAAATCCGATCGTTTTTGTTATCAACAAGGCAGGCAGAGCCTACGCCGCATGGAACAATGGCGGTGCAAGCGAGCGTGTGACCCTGTTCTCCTCCTCCCTCGATTCGCTCCGTCACGAGCTCTGCCACCTTTACGGCGCGCGTGACTTATACTATCCCGCAGAGGCAAAACAGCTTGCGGATCAGCATATTCCCACAAGCCTTATGTGCAGCGGTGACGATGTCGATGCGCTTACCGCTTACCTTATCGGCTGGGACGATGAGCTTGACGCAAACGCAAAGGCTTTTCTCGAGGCAACAAAGCATTTCACAAAGGACTATCTCGACGAGGAAAACTCGGTTCAGACAACGACAGGAAACGTTACGAACCACAAGCTGTCATACGGAGTTTACACAGGCTATCTCTCCTTCGGTGTTCCAAACGGCAAGGGTAAGGTGGTTTTCGACCAAACGGGCGATATCTACGAGGGTGATTTCGTAAACGGTCACTTCCACGGCAAGGGTAAATACACGTGGGCAAACGGTAACTCCTACGATGGCGATTGGGTACAAGGCGAAATGCTCGGAAAAGGAACCTACACCTGGACAAGCGGTGCAACCTACGTCGGCGACGTTGTTAACGGCGAATTCGTCGGTAAGGGTAAGTACACCTGGGAAAACGGTGACGTTTACGAGGGCGCTTACGTTGACGGCAAGCGCACCGGCAAGGGTAAATATATCTGGGCAAGCGGCGCATATTACGAGGGTGATTTCATTGATGGACAGCGCACGGGCAAGGGCAAATACGTCTGGACAAGCGGAAACGTTTATGAGGGCGACTTTGTCAACGGCGCACAGACGGGACAGGGCACCTACACGTATAAGTCGGGCGACGTCTACACGGGCGGCTTCCTTAACAACAAGTTCAACGGCGAGGGCACCTACCGCTATGCCGCAGGCCACGTTTACACGGGCAATTGGGAAAACGGCGCACGTAACGGCTACGGAAAAATGACCTGGACTGACGGCTCAAGCTACGTCGGCGATTGGAAGGGCAACCGCCGCCACGGCTACGGTAAATACATAAACAAGAGCGGAACCGTGTTTGAAGGACAATGGAATAACGACGTATTCCAAGGCTGAAATCAGAAAGGAAAGGTTTTATAATGTATGACCTTTTGAGTAATTTGTTATCCGATAAAAAGGGCGGAGCTGTGTTCACCTGCTTCGGTGCGGCTCACGTTTGCTACATACTGCTGACAGTCATTGCCGCGGCAATTGTTATCAGCTATGCAAGGAAAAAGAACACGGACGAAAAGCTCCGCATTACACGAATTCTGTCAGGCGCTGCATTCGGACTTTATATGCTCGATATCTTCCTTATGCCGCTCGCTTACGGTGAGATCGATATTGAAAAGCTTCCCTTCCACGCCTGTACCGCTATGTGCGTTTGTTGCTTTCTCGCTGAAAGGACAAGACTTTTCGGAAAATACCGCATTCATTTCGCCCTGCTCGGCTTTATCTCAAATCTTATATATCTTCTCTACCCCGCGGGCGTTATGTGGTATCAGGTCCATCCGCTTTCCTACCGCGTAGTGCAGACTCTCATCTTCCACGGCTGTATGACCGTATACGGGATCTTGGTTCTTGTGTCCGAATTCCGCTCCCTCGAGTGGAAAAGGTGCTACCGTGACCTTGCCGTCCTCTGCTGTATGACGCTTTGGGCGATGCTCGGCAATGCAATATACAACGGAAAGAGTGAAGGCTATGACCACTTCTTCAATTGGTTCTTCGTTGTGCGTGATCCGTTTTATCTGATCCCCCAAGCGGTCTCTCCCTATATTATGCCATTTTTAAACGTTGCGGCATTCTTTGCGGTGGAGATGCTCGTATATCTTGTCTGCATTACAGCGGCGCGGAAAAGCAATAGATAAAACGTCAAAATTCCGTAGGACGATTCACGAATCAACTGCGGGAGACCGCAGGTCTCCCCTACGGGAAACGAATAAAACATTTATATCCCGTAGGGGCAAACTGTGTTCGCCCGCAACTTCAAAAAATGTTTGAAAAAATCGGAGAAGAGAGCATCAACAAATCCTGTAGGGG